>NZ_JBFTRT010000306.1:0-8695 GCF_056399685.1 Pedobacter sp. 01N416 | reverse complement strand
CTTTAGGATGTCGTGTAAAAATCAATTAAGTGCTAACTGAAATGTATATACCAGCTTCCAGGATTTTGATCAAATGATAAAACTCAGCACTTCTGGAATTTGTTGTAGTACTAAGTGTTTAGGTGATATGTTGTGAAAAGTTCGTTAATGAAGATTGCTTTAGTAGAAAGCTTTTTAAAACTATCAATCAATAGAAGGCGAAAAATTATATAACAAATTCATAAAATTATATAAAGTTCTTGCGAGAGAAAAATGTTACTTGCGATCATGAAAGTCATCGCGTTTTTTATGGTTATCTGCATGAGCCTAGTTTCAGTTGTTACTGGAACAGTACAGGCTATGCAATACGATAAAGAGCCGAAATGCTGTATGCAATCGGGTATGGCTAAGCCATGCAAGTCGCACAAAACGGATAAAGCAATGGGCATGTGTTTGACCAAACTATGCTGCAATGTGCCAGGATTCACCATAAACAAAGTGGTTCAAATAGTACCAGCCGCTCCTATAGAGGTTGAAAACTGCTCAGGTAATCTGGCGCGTGAAAGTACAATTGACTTTTCATTCCCTTTCTGGCACCCGCCGAAAGTATTGTTGATATAAATAAACTAAAATTGACGCTGGTTTTTTATCACAACATTAAAATATTCAAATGAAAAAGTTCCTTATCATCACATCAATGATGTTGATCAGTCTATCTACCTATACGTTCGCAGGCAACACACCATGCTGCAACCGTAAAATGAACAATTGCACCAAATGCTCAAAATCCTGTACAAAAGGAGTATGTGAAGATTATTGCAGTAAACAGTGCAAAGATACTGGTGGATGCAAAAAATGTAAATAATTACAAAGCCGGGAACTTTTCCCGGCTTTGCTGTTTATAACAGCCGGTAGCCAACTGATGTGATCAAACCATTTTGCTATGGTATTGGCAGCTTTTTTTAAGAAAGATAAATACTGGGTAAATAACTAAATTTAAGCTACCAGCCAATGAAAAACAACAACATGGAACACACCTATAAAATAACCGGAATGAGCTGTCAGGGCTGCCGGACCAAAGTTGAAAATGCGCTGAATACCATTGATGGCATTTTCGCAAACGTGTCCCTGGAGCCCGCCGAAGCCATCATTACAATGGAAAAACATATACCAACTGAGAAATTGCAGGAGGCGCTTTCTGCTGTTGGACATTACGGCATTGAAATGGGCGCTGTTGAAAAACATGTTTTAAAAGCAAATGAACATATAGATGATCACCATCATGGATTATCCCAAGGGCAAAATTCCTCCAGACAAGAGCTTGGTGGAAAAGAAGCYGGAGCATTATTTTATTGTCCGATGCACTGCGAAGGCGAAAAGACCTATGATAAGCCAGGGCACTGCCCTGTGTGTGGAATGGACCTGATAAAACAGCCCGTTCTTAAGCATACGGCAAAATTTACCTGCCCCATGCATCCCGAGATCATTAGTGACAAACCCGGCGCATGCCCAATCTGCGGCATGGAGCTAATTCCATTAGGGGTAGATATTGAAGAGGAAGATAAAACTTATGAAACCCTGCTCAAAAAATTCCGGGTAGCCACAATTTTTACCATACCCATTTTTGTTATAGCCATGACTGAAATGATTCCAAATAATCCCTTGTTTGATTTATTGGAACTTAAGTACTGGAACTGGGTTCAGTTCGCGCTTTCTATTCCGGTGGTTTTTTATGCTACCTGGATGTTCTTTCAGCGGGCATGGCAGTCTATCATAACCTGGAAACTGAATATGTTTACCCTGATCGGAATTGGCGCAGGGGTAGCATGGGTTTTTAGCCTTGTCGCACTTCTTTTTCCTGATTTTTTCCCTGATCAGTTTAAAACACATCATGGTACCGTTTTTGTTTATTTTGAGGCGGCAACCGTGATCCTGACCTTGGTATTGCTTGGCCAGCTTTTGGAAGCCGGGGCACATAGCAAAACCAACAGCGCCATTAAGGAGCTGCTGAAGCTGGCCCCGAATACAGCAACAAAAGTGGTTGGGGATAAGGAAATATCAGTATCTATTGATGACATCCATAAAGGAGATCTGTTGAGGGTAAAGCCAGGTGAAAAAATCCCGGTAGATGGTAGTATTAAGACCGGGGAAGCTATTATTGATGAATCCATGATTTCAGGTGAACCCGTTCCTGTGGAGAAAAATATTGGGGACAAGGTAAGTTCGGGCACTATCAATGGAAATAAAACCTTTGTGATGCTTGCGGAGAAGGTGGGTTCAGAAACGCTTTTGTCGCAGATCATCGAAATGGTGAATTCGGCAAGCCGCTCAAAAGCGCCCATCCAAAAAATGGCGGATAAAATCTCAGGTTATTTCGTGCCTGTTGTGGTATTGATTTCTATTGTAACGTTCGTGGTATGGGCTGTATATGGCCCCGATCCGGCCTACGTTTATGCTTTTGTAAATGCAATAGCGGTATTGATTATTGCATGTCCATGTGCGCTGGGCCTTGCTACGCCAATGTCAGTAATGGTGGGAGTAGGTAAGGGTGCCCAGTCTGGTATACTGATCAAGAATGCTGAATCCCTTGAGAAAATGAATGCGATTGATGTAGTGATCGTAGATAAGACTGGTACAGTAACCGAAGGTAAGCCATCGGTAGAAAAGGTGGTCAGTGTAAATCCGGATTTTACAGAGCAGGATGTTCTTGAAAAAATTGTGGCTTTGAATAGCAGCAGCGAACATCCATTGGCTCAGGCAACTTTGCGTTATGGGGAAGAAAACAAGATAGATGTTAAACCCATATCAAACTTTGAGGCGATCACGGGAAAGGGAGTAATGGGTATCTTGGATGGAGAAAGGYTGGCTTTGGGGAATCAAAAATTAATGGAACATGTTAAAACGACAATTAATCCTGAATCAGAGGAACAGGTTAGGGCCGCTCAAAAGCAGGGTAAAACCGTTTCTTATTTAGCTGTAGGAAATGCAGTAAGCGAAACCTTGAATTTGGACGGTTTTAAGGCTCAGATGCTGCCGGAGGACAAACTGAATGAAATAAAAAAACTACAGGCCCAAGGCAAAAAGGTAGCCATGGCAGGCGATGGCATCAATGATGCACCTGCACTTTCTCAGGCTGATATCGGCATTGCGATGGGCACGGGAACGGATGTAGCCATCCAGAGCGCAGCCATCACATTGGTGAAGGGAGATTTAAACGGGATCGCAAAGGCCCGGTTGTTGAGCCATAAGGTTATGGCAAATATCAAAGGAAACCTGTTTTTCGCTCTTGGATACAATATATTGGGGATTCCGATAGCAGCAGGTATTTTATATCCGTTTTTTGGGATTTTACTTTCTCCAATGATTGCTGCATTGGCGATGAGCTTTAGTTCCGTTTCTGTTATCTTGAATTCTTTGCGCTTGAGAAGTACAAAGATTGATTAGATTTTAATGGACACTGAAAGCCTATGCAATGGCGACATGTTTTACCATTGATGGGGGAAGCTGATGTTGATCTGGTTTTTTTTTAGCGGTTGAAAACATAAAGTGCACCTTTTGACTTTATGGTCACTACAAATAAAATCAAATTTATTTTGGGTCATTAATTTTATATCGTAATATTTATACTCCACTTAAATGCAGGCAGTTCCACAACCGATAAAAATAGTGTCGAATTGAATTCAGGCGTGTTGAGTACGATGTGGAAGCATCCGCCACAGCCATCATAAACAGCCCCCTGCCCGATGAGTTTGCTGATGCCTTGAGGCTTGCAAAATAACCTCAATCAATTGGATAATCAAATTTGAGGGTGCAGTGCTCTATTCTTTATTTACAGGCTTTGCAACCGGTAATATCATATAATAACGGCGCGGGTATCAGTAAATTTTATACTTTTACACCGTGAAATTCATTGCCCTGGTTTTATCTCTCATCGTATTTACGCTAACCGCGGTACCATGCTGTGCTTTAGCGCGAGAAGATAGCCATGCACTGAAAACCGATAAAGCGGAAAAACATGCTTGCAGTGAACATAGTGATAATTGCTGCAAAGGTTGTTCACCGTTTTATGTCTGCGGTACCTGTATTGGCTTTACCATCACTACACGTTCAACGATCGTTTTTGCGGTCCAGCTTTTACCTGTTCAGCACAATACGGCTTATATTCCACTTGAACTCCAGGCTATTTCTATTTCCATCTGGCAGCCGCCCAAACTTTCGTAGTTTATTTTCCTATCGTCCTAAACGGACATATTTATCGAAATCATTATTTAAAGATCATTATGAAAAGAACGATTGTGGTTTTGGCTATACTGTTGTTTACAGTTACCGCCTTTGCCCAAAATACGTATAAAGCCGTCATCAAAGACGCAAAGACGAACCAGGTACTTTCAGGAGCTACATTAAAAGTGCTTGGAACGACCATTGGCACGAAATCAGATAGTGCAGGTAATGCAAGTATTAGTGGTATACCTTCAGGTAAACAGACCATTCAGTTTAGTTATGTAGGCTACCAGACTAAAACGGATACACTGACCTTTCCCCTTGCTGAAACTAACCTTTTGACCGTTTTACTTACTGCAGCTGAAGAAGACGAGGACTTGGAGGATGTAGTGATCTCAGCGACAAGGAGCAGCCGTACCATTGATAATATTCCTACACGGGTCGAGGTCATCGCGGGGGAAGAACTGGATGAAAAGGGAAATATGAAACCTGGCGACATCCGCATGATGCTGGCAGAAAGTACCGGGATCCAGACCCAGCAGACTTCTGCTACCAGCGGAAACTCCAGTATCCGCATACAGGGACTGGACGGAAAATATACCCAGATCATTAGAGATGGTTTTCCGTTATACGCTGGTTTCTCGGGTGGATTGGGCCTGCTTCAGATTGCCCCATTGGATCTGCAGCAGGTAGAGGTGATCAAAGGTTCATCTTCTACGCTTTACGGTGGTGGAGCAATTGCTGGACTGGTAAACCTGGTTTCTAAAAAACCGACGGAAGCGCGTCGGCTTAATTTCCTTTTGAACGGTACTTCTGCTTTGGGACTGGATGCCAGTGCTTTTTATGGACAGAAATTTGATAAAATAGGTATCACGGTTTACGGTGCATATAACAAAGGAACAGCCTATGATCCTTCAAATGCCGGTTTGACCGCTATCCCCAAGTTTGACCGTTTCACCCTGAACCCCAAATTATATTTTTATTTCAATGATGCGACTACGCTTTCGGCCGGAATCAACGCTACAACTGAAAAACGGATCGGTGGCGATCTGGAATATGTGAAGGGAAATGGCAGTGTTGCCCATTCTTATTTTGAACAGAATAAAACCGGGCGTTACAGTTCTCAGGTTGAATTGGATCATAAACTAAGCGAAAGGGAAAAGCTGGTCATTCGCAATTCAGTGAGTTATTACGACCGCAGCATCGATCTTCCAAACTACCTGTTTTCAGGCGTTCAGGTATCTACTTATAGCGAGGCAAATTATAGCCGTAACGGAGAAAAAGCAGACTGGGTATTGGGTATAAACTTTCTGACCGATAATTTTAAGGAAGATCAGAACAGTAAGAATGCACTAAGAAGTTACAATTATAACACGGTCGGCGCATTTGCGCAGAACACCTGGAGCCTTTCAGAGAAATTTAGTATCGAATCTGGGGTAAGGGGAGATTACCACAATGAATACGGGTTTTTCTTTTTACCGAGAATTTCTGGATTGTGGAAGATCAATGAACATTTTTCTATCCGCTTGGGCGGTGGTCTGGGTTATAAGGCGCCAACTGTATTTACCGAAGATGCAGAGCGGATCCAGTTCAGAAATGTAGCGCCTTTAGATGTGGCAAATACAAAGGCGGAACGCTCTTATGGTGCCAACTATGATGTGAACTACCGCACCTCGTTGTTTGACGGTGCGGTTGGATTCAGCATCAATCAGATGTTTTTTTATACCCGAATCAATAACCCGATATTGTTGACGGCTGCTACTGGAACCAATCTGGCCTATGTCCAACCAACAGGTAATTTAGATACCAGGGGTATGGAAACAAATGCCAAAGTGACCTATGGTGATTTTAAACTTTTTATAGGTTATACGCTAGCTGATGTGAACCAGCACACGGGAAGCACCAGTACAAGTTATCCGCTGGTTTCAAAGCACAGGTTAAACAATGTATTGATGTATGAGCTTGAAGATAAGTGGAAGATTGGCGCCGAGGCATACTATTTCAGCAAACAGATGCTTAATGATGGCGCCACTGGTAAAAGCTATTGGACTGCTGGCCTGATGGCAGAAAAGCTATGGGAACGGTTTTCAATTTTTGTAAATTTTGAGAATTTAACGGACACCAGGCAGACCAGCTTTGATTCGATCTATACTGGAAGCATTACAAGTCCTGTTTTCAGGGACATCTATGCACCTGTCGATGGATTTGTGGTAAACGGAGGGATAAAATTCAAACTTTAAACCTTTAGTAATTGACTTTTCTGTATAATTATTGCACACTTTACACCGGCCAGGGATTTGATATCCAAAAAATCCCTGGCTTGCTGGATAATTGAAGTTTTCAGCGCGATAAAAAGACAGGTCTGTTTGGCAGCCACCTAAATTAAGTTAAAAATCGATCTTCATTTCGATGTTATGTTTTTGCCCATAGAATCCATACTAGGCTGTTCCGGATAGGGTATTTTGTTGGCGGATGCTACGGTTTATCCTTTGTAAGCAGAGGTAATAAGGGCAGGCAATAGTGCCGGGATTCGGAATTTTTAATAGTTCTTTTTGAATTTTGGTTGAAATGTTTAGTTTTAGGGCTGGAATACGGTTTCCTAGATAAAAAACAATACCCGGGCCATTTGGCCCTTTAAAAAACAGTTATGGACAAATTCAAACAGGTACAGGAAGTGATCGCTTCAGTTGAAGCTGATGTAGCAAAATTTTATGATGGTGGAAACGCTGCAGCTGGTACGCGTGTACGTAAAGCTATGCAGGATCTTAAAAACCTTGCCCAGGAGATCAGGGCTGAGGTGACCGAGAAAAAGAACAGCGCAAAATAAACAGGAGACTGTTTTGGGAAATAAGGCCACTGGTTTAGATCAGTGGCTTTTTTGTGGGTATAGATGTTTAATGCTTTTGTTTTTTTTGGCAACGCCGGGCTATCCGCTCATATGGCTTCAGGCCTTAACCACGGACTGGTATCCGCGGCTATCGCTGTCGCAGAATAATACGTATTCCAATGACCCGGTGTAATTTGATGATTATTTAAAATTTCTGCCTCCCGGAATGGCTGAGGCTGGAGCACCTTTTTCTGTTACATCTCTGTTGCCGGAATATGGTGCGGTCCTTTCATCGGATCTGGAGAAAGCGACTGTCGGGAAACCATTGTTCTCTTCCCTGTCCATTGATCGCAGGAGGCTGGTGAGATCAAAGCAGCGCTTGACGATCACATGGATCACTTCGCCTTCTATCTGCAGCTTCCCTTCAACCATAAGTAGTCTGGATTGGATGATTTCTTTTCGGAATTTTTCGAAGAGGTTTTCAAAGACGACCAGGTTGGTAAATCCTGTTTCATCCTCAATGGTGATAAAACATACGCCTTTGGCTGTTCCGGGTCGCTGGCGGACCAGGACGAGACCTGCTACTTTGATGGTCTGTCCGTCTTTTGCCTGGGCAAGGTCCTGGGTTGGCAAAACGCGGAGGAGGCTTAACTGTTCACGCACAAAACTGACCGGATGTGCTTTTAATGATAGGGATGTGGAGGCATAGTCCTGGATCACATGCTCGCCTTTGCTCATCAGGGGCAGGGTGGCCTGCATTTCCAGGCTGCTTTCTGAAGGCTGGTTTTCAAAGAGTGCAACCGGGCGGTCGGCCATGGCGGATACTTCCCAAAGGGCAGCTCTTCTGTCCAGACCAATGGAGCGGAAGGCATCGGCATCGGCAAGCCGTTCCAGTGCAGATAGGCTGAGCCCAGCATCCATCAGTTCGTGGATATGACTATATGCTTTTTTTCTGCCATTGGTCAGGTATTCGATATCTTTAGCATTCATGCCCTTGATCTGCCTGAAACCTAAGCGGAGCGCATGATATTTTCCGGACCTTTCTTCCAGCCGGTTATCCCAGGTGGAATAATTGATGTCTATGGGCCTGATTTCCACGCCATGCTTTTTAGCATCGATGACGATCTGTGCAGGCTGATAAAAGCCCATGGGCATACTGTTGAGCAGGGCTGCGGCAAAGACATCGGGATAATAACATTTGAGCCAGCAGGAAACATAGACCAGCAGGGCAAAACTGGCTGCATGGCTTTCTGGGAAACCATAGCTTCCAAATCCTTCCAGCTGCTTGAATACGCGTTTGGCAAAGTCCTCGGTATAACCTTTGCTGGTCATGCCGGTGATGAGTTTTTCTTCAAATTTGGAGACCATACCTTTAGCTTTAAAGGTGGCCATGCTCCTGCGCAGTTCATCGGCTTCTGCTGGGGTAAAGCCTGCGGCAACAATGGCGATCTTCATGGCCTGTTCCTGAAAGAGGGGAACGCCCAATGTTCGGTGCAGGATATCTTTTAATTCTTCGGAAGGATATTCCACGTTTTCTTCTCCGTTACGCCGTCTTAAGTAGGGATGGACCATATCACCCTGGATGGGGCCCGGACGGACAATGGCTACTTCGATCACCAGGTCATAAAAACATTTGGGTCTCAGGCGTGGCAGCATGGACATCTGGGC
>NZ_JBFTRT010000305.1:0-5731 GCF_056399685.1 Pedobacter sp. 01N416 | reverse complement strand
ATCATTATTGTAGAAGGTCTTTTTATTCTCCACTTTAAAGAAATTGCCGCACTGCTGGATCATACCATCTTTGTTGATGCAGATGAACAGGTAGCTTTAGATCGCCGTATAAAACGCGATGGCTTGGAACGTGGTTACCCTGAAGATGATGTATTGTACAAATGGCACAACCATGTAGTGCCAGCCTATAAAGAATATTTATTGCCGTATCGCGAACAATGTAATAAGGTAATAATGAATAACACCAATGAACCTGAAGAAATTATCGGTATCACCGAAGATATCTCTAACGATTTAAGAAACAGTATTTTAGTAGATATACAGTAAAAATATATCCAATATGAAAGAAGTCAAGTTTTTAAAAACTTGACTTCTTTTTTTTTGCGAGGAATCGTCATTCCCAACCTGATTGGGAACCACGAAGTGCTCATGAATGCCTTTGAAAACATGAAAACTTATGAATAATCGTAATGCCTTGATAGGGTTAACAGGGTGCATTAAGATTCCCGCCTGCGCGGAAATGACGATCGTTCTTTAGAATCAACCATCACCACCGCCGTGGTTTGTGTCCTCACAAACCACCAATTTAATCCAATCTCATTTCAGGAATCTCTCCTTCTACTACCAGTCTTCCAGCTGTAGATTGTTGTATAAATTCGATACTTACGCCTGGTGCACGCTCCAAAAGTTTAAAACCACCTTCAGGTAAAATATCCAAAACCGCCAATTCAGTTACAATTTTTTTAATGCATTTTACACCGGTTAAAGGCAAAGTACATTTAGGTAATAATTTACTTTCTCCGGCTTTATTGATGTGCTGCATCGCTACAACGATATTTTTGGCTGATGCTACCAAATCCATAGCTCCGCCCATTCCCTTAACCATTTTACCGGGGATTTTCCAGTTAGCAATATCTCCATTTTCTGACACCTCCATGGCTCCCAGAATAGTCAGATCTACTTTTTGCGCACGGATCATCCCAAAACTCATGGCCGAATCAAAAATAGACGATCCTGGCAAGGTAGTAATGGTCTGTTTCCCTGCGTTAATTAAATCGGCATCTTCCTCTCCTTCGAAAGGAAATGGCCCCATACCCAATAAGCCGTTTTCAGACTGTAACACTACGTTAATTCCCTTTGGAATATAATTGGCAACCAAAGTAGGTATGCCAATACCAAGGTTAACATAATATCCGTCTTTTATTTCTTTAGCAATACGCTGTGCGATTTCTTCTTTTGAAAATGCCATTTATTTATTTTTTCCTATTAAACCTAAATGTGTGTGATTAAATGCATCGCTATATTTCAACCCATAACCTAGCGCCCTATCCATGCAAGAATGGGCAAATAACATAATGCCCGATAACTGCAATATGGGTAAATGATAATAAAATCCGATCAAGAAAATTAATATTGCTATCGCTTTATGGTGAACTATGTTATAAAGCCATGCACCAACTTTTGGGCCTGCCAGATAACCCAGCATGCTTAAATCTGGTACAAGCAGCAATACTGGAAATATCCACCAATGAAATGACAATTTAGAAAAGGCAAATATTGCCAATAGAAACATGGCCATTTCTTCGATTGCAATTATTTTCTTCATTACGATTTTGTTCTTACGGTTCGTTGCTCGATTCTTTTCTCATAATCTTTCCCTTGAAAAATCCGATGAACATAAATACCAGGCGTATGGATATAATCTGGATCTAATTCACCAGCTTCTACCAATTCTTCTACCTCGGCAATGGTTACTTTACCTGCCATAGCCATTATAGGATTAAAGTTGCGGCTGGTAGACCTGAAGATCAAATTCCCAGCGGTATCACCTTTCCAAGCTTTAACAATAGCGAAATCAGCATCAAAGGCATATTCCATTAAATAATCCTTACCATCAAAATTGCGCACTTCTTTGCCTTCTGCCACTTCGGTGCCCACGCCCGCAGGCGTAAAAATTGCCGGCATACCATATCCGGCAGCCAGGCAACGCGTAGCTAAGGTACCTTGCGGAATAAGATCTACTTCAAGTTCGCCACTCAGCAATTGCCTTTCAAATTCGGCATTTTCACCTACATACGAAGAAATCATTTTTTTAACCTGGCGTTGTTTCAGCATTAAACCAATACCAAAATCATCAACACCAGCATTATTAGAGATGCAGGTTAAATTTTTCACCTGTTTGTTTACCAAAGCATTAATGCAATTTTCTGGAATACCGCAAAGCCCGAAACCGCCAAGCATAAGGGTAGCACCATCTGATATATCTTTGATAGCCTCTTCAGCTCCAGATACCACTTTATTTATCATCTTATGAATTTTTTGGTTAGTTTGCTAAATTACAAATTGCCTTCAAAAATGTAGCATTTATAATTTTTAAATCTTCCAGGAATATTAATTAATTGGAATTAATCTAAATAACTATTACCTTTGTGCTGCAATGATTTACGAGAGAGAAGAAAGTCTATTCATATTACCCACCGATCCTGAATTTCAAAAAGGCATGGGTTTTATTTTCAGCTGTACGGCTGAGCACAAAAAATGTTGTGAGAAATTCAAAAAAGGTAAACGCTGTAAAAAGTGCCCCGGACGGAAAAAATAATTAATCTACTTCGCAATTTCTACAATTTTATCATCGCTTCCATTACTGGTACAGATATAAATTTTCCCTTCTGGCGATTGGCAAACAGCCCTTATCCTACCATAAGTGTTTACATAAAAATCTTTCGTTCCTGTAATTTTTGTTTGAGCATCATCTAATTTAAGCTGCATCAATTTAGTTCCTTTTAATACAGCCAGCAGCAACGAATTTTTAAATTGCGGAATATAATCTGAATTGTAATAAGCTAAACCACTAGGCGCAATGGTTGGTGTCCAATTGATTAATGGCTCTACCACATTGTTCGAACTGCAAAACGATTGTTCTCCACTTTCATTACAAAAACCTTTAATATTTGGCCATCCGTAGTTTCTTCCCTTTTCGATAATATTAATCTCATCATCAGAATCCGGACCATGCTCTGAAGAAAAAATTTTATTGCCCACCTGGGTTAATCCTTGTGCATTTCGATGCCCTAAAGACCAAACCGGGTTATTTGGATAAGGATTATCAGCAGGAATTGATCCATCTAAATTTATCCTTAAAATTTTACCCGCTAAAGAATTAACATTTTGAGGATTGCCAGTATCAGCAGCGTCGCCGGTACTGATAAATAGTTTACCGCCACTGATCAGCAAACGCGAACCATTATGGATTGAAGCCGCAGGAATCTGATCCAATAAAACCTGCGGACTCGTTAAATTTCCTCCGCCGTAAGTATAACGTACAACTTTAGCTTTATAGGTACTACCATAGCCATAAATTACATAAACGTAAGGGTTACTGGTAAAATCGGGATGGAGTGTCATTCCAAGCAAGCCACCTTCTCCATTGGTACGTACTTCGGTTATGGTAAGTAAAGGTGTTACTTGTCCATTGGCAGGATTTAAACGACTAATTTTACCTGCTTTTTCGGTAAACCAAATGAAATTATCAGGTCCATACACCATTTCCCAGGGAAAGCTCAATCCGGATACAACTACTTTTGATTTTAATTCTACATCAGGTAAAGTACCTGGATCGTCGTTATCATCACCATTCTTTTTGCAATTTGTAACGAATAGCATTACAAATAAACAGAGTAGTATTGCCCTCATAACCGTAACGTTTTAGAAATAACAACGTTACGGCTATAAAGTTTTATTGTTTTACTGGGCGGACGTCATTTCGAGCGAAGCACAGCGCAGCCGAGAAATCTTTTAAAGATGCTTAACATCATATTTAAAGATTTTTCCATCGAAGGAGTTCCTTTGGAACACTGCGGTCGAAATGACGATTAYACGAGTATTTTACCCCTTATCGTCATCCTCGCGCATGCGGGGATCTTAGACTCAAGTATTATAAGGCATTAAGATTCCCAATCAAGTTGGGAATGACGCCTACACGAGAATTTCAGATCGTAAACATCCAATACCACAGCTATCCCCGTGTTTCCGTCGTCTTTAACGAGTGCATAAATAGCTTTGTGATTTTTATCGCAAAATATTATTTACAATGTCAGATTGTAGCATCCGACACCACGCTAAAACGCCATAACATCAATTCAAATACACATAAGTAATCCCATCCCCGCCTCTATCAGCATGTTCATCTTCCATCCTATTTACCTGACTATATTTACGCAGGTATTCTCTGATCATTTTACGCAAAATACCATCGCCTTTACCGTGAATCAGTTTAATGGAYGGAAAGCCGAGCATAATGGCTTTATCTAAATATTTCTCTACTTCAAAGAGGGCGTCTTCAGTTCGTTTTCCACGAAGATCAAGTTCGGCCCTGAAACCAGATACGGCATCATTCATGCGCCCTGCAAAAGAATTTGCACTGCTTTGAACTACTTTTTTAGCTTCACGGTTACTCACCTTTTGAACACGGTTCTTTTTAACAGTCGATCGTAAATCGCCAATAGCCAAAATCAGTTCATTGCGGTTAATTTCTAAAACCTRGCCAATGGTTTCACTATCCGTAAATTTCACTAAATCACCAATTTCAATTTCACCGCCAACAATTACCTGTACTGGTTTAGGGCGCTCTTTCGGAATAGTATTTTTAACCAGCTCTTTTTGCAAATTCTGGCGGAGTTCTTTAGTTACTTCTTTATCAGCTTGCTTTTCCTTAATCTCAGCGATGGTATTTTCAACCAGTTTATTGGCATTTTTAATAATATTCTGCGCCTCTTGTTTCGCCTCTTTAATCAGTACCTTTCTATTCTCCTCTAAAAAGCTTTTCAACTTTTCATTTTCGGCAACCAGGTTTTTAGCTTTATTCTGCTGATTGGCTAAACTTACTTTGGCATCGTAAACATTTTTCTTTTCGCGCTCCAGATCAACAAGCATAGTATCTACGCGGTTCTGGTTAGATCCTGTTTTTTCTTTGGCCAGCTCGATTACCTCTTTTGGCAAACCAATATTCTGAGCGATTTCGAATGCATAAGAACTACCAGGTTTACCCATTTCCAAAATATAAAGCGGTTTCATTTTGGCATTATCAAAAAGCATTGATGCATTTTCCAAACCAGGTGTATTACCTGCAAAAAGCTTTAAATTAGAATAATGGGTAGTAATTACCCCCCTCACCTTTTTATTGTTCAACACCTCTAAAACAGCTTCAGCCATTGGTCCCCCAAACTGCGGATCAGTTCCGGTACCAAACTCATCAATCAGCACCATCGTTTTTGGCGAAGCATGCTCTACAAAATAGCGCATCTTCTTTAGGTGTGCACTGTAAGTACTTAAATCACTTTCTATCGATTGGTCATCGCCGATATCGGCAAAAATATTTTCAAAAATACCCACTTCACTATTCGCATCAACCGGAATTAACAAACCTGTTTGCAACATAATCTGCAAAAGGCCAACGGTTTTCATACAAACCGATTTACCGCCTGCATTTGGTCCTGATACCAATACCACCCGGGTTTCGGCATCTATATGGATATTTAAAGGTGTAACCGTTTTCTTTTCGGCGGCAAATGAAATCGATAATAAAGGGTGCCTTGCATTAATCAGCTTGGTTTTAGGCTCTTTTAACAAACCGGGCATTTCTGCTTCAATATCCATCGCAAATAAAGCCTTTGCACGAACAAAATCCAGTTTGGTAAGGAAACCATGGTAAGAAAGCAATAGTGGCGAATAC
>NZ_JBFTRT010000304.1:0-8614 GCF_056399685.1 Pedobacter sp. 01N416 | reverse complement strand
GTGGATGGCAATCTGCTTTGTTTTTTTATCAATATCGAACATGCCCAGGTTTTCGCTTGCCAGTTTAGTAAGTTCTTTATTCAGTAAAAACTTATTTTATTTTTATGATAAATAAATGTTGTAAGATGGACTGGCATAAGCACCATTATTGCCATTTCTTATGGCGATATCTTCAAAACCATCAAAATTAAAATCGCTAAAAATTAAAGGTGTTTGGTATTTGCCCAGATCGAGCCATCCAAGTTTGGCATTCTGGGTTTCAGTTAGGCCAAAATCTAAATCTTCAGAATGGAAGGTGTCTACTTCTCTATCTGTGGCCTTATCGTAAATAATAATTGTAGCTTTTCCGCTACAAGCATTACCTTCGCATTTATCAACAAAAATTTTGGCCTTGTATTGGTCAGAGCTGTTATTAGCTAAGAATTTAAACTGTGCTTTTGAAGTATTGGCAATCAATAAAATACTGCAAAAGATAATCAAGCTTTTCATTAAATATTTTTCGGTAAAATTACATCAATATCAGTCTGTAAAAAGTTAAAAAAGGTTAACGTTTTCTTTTTCGTGTTTTGATATAGCTTTGAACTGCCGATTTTGTGGTAAGCCAATCTCTACCTTCTTTGTAAGCATCTATTTTGCCCTGCCTCGCTAACAAACTCACATACTCCTGCCCATATGGAACATCAGGTTCTGAAACAATATGCGATATTAGTTCGTAATCTCCGTAGGTGTTTCCTGGCAATGCATTTATATAGATGTTTAACGAGCGCTCCAGAGCCTGCAGCATTAACAAACAAAGCTTATGGTAATTACCCTTGTTGGCTTGGTTAAGTGCCTCGTAGTATTTCTTTCTGTCGTTTTTAAGGATAATGGCAGGTGGGAAGCCTTTGCGCATGAGCAGTAAATTCATGGCAAGCCTCACCGTACGGCCATTTCCATCAAAAAAAGGATGAATCCAAACCAATTTATGATGGAAAATAGTAGACAGTAAAATGTCATTTAAGCCTAAAGGATTATCATTAACGAAGCCAACTAATTCATCTAATAGATCAGAAACGTTGTTAGCGTTGGGCGGTGTAAAATTTGCACCAACAATACGAACACCGCCGTTTCTTAGCCGGTCTGCATAATCATCTTCAATGCTCCTGAGCACTAAGCCATGAAGCGACAAAATATCGATGCTTCTAAGCGCGTAGTTCTTATTGACTATGGTATAGAGGTAATCGATGGCTTTTGCGTGGTTATAGGCTTCAAAATGCTCTCTCAATGATTTCCCTTTAACGGTCATACCTTCCTGTAAAACTATTTGGGTTTCTTTGAGGCTTAAAGTGTTTCCTTCTATGCTATTGGAGTTGTAAGTCCATTCTAAGGTAAGGTCTTCTTTGATACGGTGTAGCGCGCTATTAGGCAGTGGCCTTGAGGTTTCTAACCTGGCTTTTTTCTCGTACAACCTGTCTATTTGAGGTAATAGTTCTTCTAAATCGCTTAAATCGAATTTCCACATACCCAAATATAATAACTATCGGTTTGATTTAAAAATTCACTTATCCGATATTAAAGATTTTTATCCAAAAAAAATGATAGCTGATTTGCTACCATTTAAAAACCTTCTTTTTTCAGTTATTCCCATTTGAATACTTTTACCGCAACAGCGTAAATACCAATGCCCCAAAGCAATAGGATCATGATCTGGAATTTAACGTCCCATAAGCCCAAGCCCTCAAAAGCCACTTTGCGCATGGCATCGTTTAAATAGGTAAGGGGTAATGCTCTACTAATGGGCTGTAACCAGCTAGGAAAAGCCTCGATAGAAAAGAATGTCCCTGATAGTAAAAACTGTGGTAAAGTAACGATGTTCGAGATGGGTGGTACCATACTTTCGTTTTTAGCAATGCCTGAAATGATAAAACCAAAGCCCATAAAAACAATCACACCAAGCGTAGCCAGTATGAGCATATTGACGACGGTGAGCGCACCATGGACGAGTGTAAAGCCAAAAAAGAAATGACCTATCAAAATGATAAACAACGCACCAATTAAGGCAAAACCAATGCGGGCAATACCTTCGCCGATTACAATGCTTGAACGCCTTACTGGTGTTGCAAAAAAGCGTTTAATAACCAGGGTTTGGCGCAGACTTAAAAAAACGAATGCAGTTCCGAAAACACCCGTGCTTAATAGCGAGAAACCTAACTGCCCAGGAAGTATAAAATCGATGGTTTTATATTCGCGGCCAGTAATGGTGCTTTCTTTTATCTCTGCTACTGTCGGTTTTAATGTTTTATCGTAAAAAATATTGTTTAAAACCGATTTTAAAATCCCGCCTTTATCTCTTGATGCGGAGGTGTAAACTACGTTGACCGAATAAGCAGCTGAATTGACTTTTCTGTGAACATCAATCATGGCATCAACATTGCCTTTTTCTAACAGTTTATCAAACTCAGCTTTCGATTTATCTTTAACCAGGCGGATCATTCCTGTTTTTTCCAACATGCCCATTACCGGGTTGTTTACATCAGAGCCCGGTGCTACGCCCACATCGATGCGTGTTCCTCCGCCACCTAAAAATCCGAAGACTAAAATAAATATCAAAGGAAAAGCAAGCGTAAATACCACTGCCGATGGGCTCCGCATAATTGACCGGAAACTCGCTTTGGCAAGGGCAAGGGTTGCTGTAAGGTTATTGTATTTTTTCATTTACTATTTGATTAATAGTTGTACTGTTTTTATGTTCTTAAACCCGATTGTAGTGTAAATCCTTTTTGTTTTAGATGTTTTATTACCTATTGATGGATTTACAAAAAGATTGTAACGGAAAGCGGGCGTAACGTTAATTGTAATGCTGTCCTTGCTTTTCAAAAGAAAATTAATTATTCTCTCCATTCCTGGCCGGTAAGATTGATGAAAACATCTTCCAGATTGGCCTTTTTAACCTCTTTTTTGCGCTCAAAACCACTGCTCACTAATTTATCTATTAAATTATCAGGAGTATCCAGCGCGATAATCTGTCCGCGTTCTACAAAAGCAACGCGATCGCAAAGTTGTTCAGCCTCGTCCATATAGTGGGTGGTGATTACAAYGGTGGTGCCTGCATTTCGGATTTCGATAATCAGATCCCAGAGATTTCTTCGGGCCTGTGGGTCTAAGCCTGTAGTGGGCTCATCCAAAAAAATAATTTTGGGTTGGTTGATTAATGTAGTTGCTATAGAGAAGCGCTGTTTCTGGCCGCCAGAAAGTGCTTTGTATTTGGCTTTGGCCTTATCCTGAAGGTTTACTTTCTCCAGCATTTCCATCGGTTTGATGCTGGCACCATATAAACCAGCAAAAAGTTCGATCAGTTCGATGAGATTCAGATTTGGATAATAACCAGCTGCTTGTAGCTGTACGCCAATAATCTGTTTAATATCCTGCGGCTGTTTGTCGACAGAAAAACCATCAACGATAATTTCTCCGGAGGTTTTATCCCTTAGGGTTTCAATAATTTCGAGGGTAGTGGTTTTTCCGGCACCATTAGGGCCAAGCAGACCAAAAATCTCATGCTCGTAAACTTCAAAGCTAAGCCCTTGAACGGCCACGAAATCATCGTATTTTTTTACCAGGTTTTTAACGCTGATAATGGCTTTTTTTGTTTCCATGTTGCGAATGTAAGCAGCTTTAAATGAATAGAGAATGAATTTGTAGATGGATAACCGAAAATGTCGGTAAAATGATGTTTGTAGTAGGTAAAAACATTAATTGGTGCTCTTTTTGGTTAAAATGATCACATCGCGATCTATCGAGTCTATTTTATAAGTGTTTTTAGCCTTGTTAAAAGCTTCGCCGAAAACAATTTGATCTTTTAGAAAACTAAACTTTCCTTTTGTATTTATACTGTCGGCAGGAATAACATACGATTCTCTATAAGTGCGATCGTATTCCATTCTGTGTTTCCAGGGGTTTTGGTATTCGCGTACCTTTTTTCCCGTAAAGGTTCCATTGGTTTTAAGCGATACCAAGTAGGTAGTTTTTAGATCATATGATTCAATACTCCACGTGGTATCGGGCTTTTTTGTCGCGTTAAATTTATAGATTAACCCATATTGTATTTTCTCTACAAATTCCCTGTTATTGGTTACTGAATTTTGAAGCCTGAAATTGGCATTTGTGCCATAGAGGGTGTCTAAGCTTTTATTTGCGACAAATTTCCAGTCCGCATAAATATAATCTTTAGCGTTAAGTACTTCATTTATTCTTTTTAAGTAAATCGTGTCGATGCTAGCAGCTGCACCCTTTCCCTGTCCGCCACCAAAAGGGTTATGTCCTTCTATGTTGTAACTCAAAAATCCTTCTTTTTTTATAATTTCAGAAAAGTGAAGGGGAGGGGCTTCCATCATGAAGATTTCGGATATGAAAAATTTACTATAACGGAGTTCTTTTAAATAAAACTTACCATTTGCATCTGTAATGGTTTCGCCCACCTTACAGCCAACAACAGGGTTGTTCTGATAATCCAATATAGTGCCTGTAATTGCCGGTCTTGATAATCTGGAAATACAGGAGCTGAAGAAACATAATAAAACAGCAATACACGCAATAAAAAGGTTTTTCAACATGTTCTAATTTAAATAAAAAAACACTGCCAATAGGATTGAGCAGTGTTTTAATGCTTTAATAAAAAGACTTGTAGTTTACCAGGATAATTCGCCCTTCATTACATCAACAAAATCGTCGAATAAGTAACGCGAATCGTGTGGACCTGGTGAAGACTCTGGGTGATACTGAACCGAAAATGCTTTTTTACCTTTAACACGGATACCCTCGATTGATTTATCGTTTAAGTTAACGTGGGTAATCTCTACTTTATCAGAGTTTCTAACCTCATCAGGAATTACACCAAAACCGTGGTTTTGTGAGGTAACTTCGCAGTGGTTTTTGATAATGTTTTTTACCGGATGGTTTAATCCACGGTGACCGTTAAACATTTTCATGGTGCCAATACCATTAGCTTCGGCCAATAACTGGTGACCTAAACAGATCCCGAACATTGGTTTATTTACCGCTAGAATATCTTTGATTGTTTCTACGGCGTAAGGCATCACTGATGGATCGCCAGGGCCGTTAGAAATGAAATAACCATCAGGGCTGAATTTTTCCATTTCGGCAAAAGTAGTTTTCGCCGGGAAAACCTGAACGTAGATATCGCGGTTTTCGAAACTGCGCAAAATATTTTTCTTGATACCTAAATCTAAAGCCGCCACTTTTAAGCTCGCTTCAGGGTTGCCATAAAAATAAGGCTCGGTTGTACTTACTTTAGATGAAAGCTCTAGACCTTCCATTGAAGGTACTTCGGCTAATTTTTGTTTTAATTCTTCTAAATCCGTAATCTCAGAAGAAATAATCGCATTCATTGCGCCTTTATCTCTAATGTGGCGAACCAACGCACGTGTGTCAATATCAGAAATGGCAACCAAGTTGTCGTTCTGAAAATAATCCTGAATCGATTCTGTTGCTTCTTTACGGCTATAAACGATGTTGTAATTTTTGCAGACTAAACCAGCAATTTTAATCGAACCTGATTCGATTTCATCTTTGTGGATACCGTAATTACCAATATGCGCATTGGTGGTAACCATTATCTGGCCAAAATAACTTGGATCAGTAAAAATTTCCTGGTAACCTGTCATCCCGGTATTAAAACAAATTTCGCCAGTAGTGGTGCCAGTGTAGTTAGTCATGGTAATTACAATATGGATTTTGATTTAAAAAAGAGTTGAAAAAAGAATGGCTTTCGGCATTAAAGCCGTTTTTGCTGGGTGCAAAAAAAGATGAATATATCCCTTCCATTTCGGGGTACAAAGATAGAGTTTTAGATTGGAAATGTAAAGAGAAAAGTGAAATAAGGCTGGAGCTAAAAGCAGAAAGACTAAAGCTGAAAGCAGTGAGACACGATTTAAATAAAAAATGATTTTGGCCTGAAATAGCTTTGGTCTTT
The DNA here is from genome assembly GCF_056399685.1 of Pedobacter sp. 01N416. Classification (NCBI taxonomy): domain Bacteria; kingdom Pseudomonadati; phylum Bacteroidota; class Sphingobacteriia; order Sphingobacteriales; family Sphingobacteriaceae; genus Pedobacter; species Pedobacter sp. 01N416. The sequence continues at coordinate 2,646 of NZ_JBFTRT010000304.1, read as the reverse complement.
TACCTTTAGTCTTTTCAGCTTAATTAAAGAAAAAACAATACTTTTGGCAACACAAAACAAATCCCATGTCGGTACATAAAGAAATCAAACGCATCACCACGCACACTTTACAGGAAATGAAGCAACGTGGTGAAAAAATATCTATGTTAACGGCCTACGATTACTCGATGGCTACCATTTTAGATGATGCAGGATTAGACGTTTTACTTGTAGGTGATTCTGCTTCTAATGTAATGGCTGGTCACGAAACAACTTTGCCTATTACGCTAGATCAGATGATTTACCATGCTGCCTCGGTAATCAGGGCAGTTAAACGTGCTTTTGTTGTTGTCGATTTACCTTTTGGCTCTTATCAGGGAAATTCAAAGGAAGCTTTGAACTCAGCGATAAGGATTATGAAAGAATCGGGCGCCCACGGTGTTAAATTGGAAGGCGGCGAAGAAATTATCGAATCGGTTCAACGTATTATCACAGCAGGAATACCTGTAATGGGGCATTTGGGTTTAACACCTCAGTCGATTTATAAATTCGGAACATATACAGTCCGCGCTAAGGAAGAAGAAGAAGCAAATAAGTTAAAAACAGATGTTTTGGCTTTACATATGATTGGCTTAACAAAAGGGTTTAAACCACGTTTTTTACGTCAGTATATTAATTTATACGATGAAATTTTAGGCGCAGCACAATCGTACATTCGTGATGTAAAAGCAAACGATTTCCCGAACGAGAAAGAACAGTATTAAGTTTGGGTTGGGCGTTTTGAGTTTGGAGTTTTTTCAAGCGCAGATAAACCATCCAACTTTAAACAAATTAACCAATTGACTTTTGCAATAGACGATTTGCCTTGTTAAGTGAACTAATGACGAATGAACCAATAAACTAACCGATGCCAATTACCGATAACGACATCCTTTTTGAAGACAACCATTTAATCGCCATTAATAAAAGAGCAGGTGATATTGTGCAGGTTGATGAAACCGGCGATGAGCCTTTGGATGAACAGGTGAAAAAGTATATCGCTAAAAAGTACAATAAACCCAATGGTGCTTTTTTGGGTGTAGTACACCGATTAGATCGGCCGGTGAGCGGCGTAATCTTATTTGCTAAAACGAGTAAGGCTTTGGAACGGATGAATGCCGTTTTTAAAAATAGAGAAGTAAAGAAAACCTATTGGGCAGTGGTGAAGAACAAGCCGGAGAAAGAGTCGGCTACTTTGATCCATTGGCTGGTTAAAAACCCGCAGAAAAATGTCGTTTCCTATTATAATACAGAGGTTACTGGTAGTCAGCGTGCGGAGCTTTCTTACAAAGTAAAGGCGAAGGTTGGCGATTATTACCTCTTAGAAGTAGATCCCTTAACCGGACGTTCGCACCAGATCAGGGTTCAGCTCTCATCAATGGGGTGCCCGATTATGGGTGATAATAAATATGGCTATCCCCGCGGAAGCAGAAAAGGGAGCATTTGCCTACATGCCCGCCGTTTACAATTTATACACCCGGTTAAAAAAGAACCCGTAAATATATTTGCCAAGCTGCCTGTTGATGGTTTTTGGGAACGCTTTGAAGACTTATAGCACAACAATATTTAATATAATTAAAATATCCGGTCACAATATTTAAGTATTTGATCGGATTTTTTATGATTTGGCATCATATTTCGTCTGTTCAGGACTAAAACCAAATTAATCATGAAAAACACCATCTTATCTATCGCTGCAGCAGGCTTATTGGCTTCTACATTAGTTTCGTGTGATAGCACTAAAAAAACGGAAACAACCAAAGACTCTAGTGAAATTTCCGCTAATGGAGACACCATTACCAAAATAACGACAAAAACAACTGAAACAGTTAAAACCGATGTTCCAACTTTCTCAAGTGAAGAGGTAAACAAAGGGCTTGCTGAATATGCTAAACTTAAAGACGAATATGTTGCAGCTGTGAAAAGTAAAAATGCTGCAGAAATTAAAGCGTTAAGCGATAAATACACGGCTTGGGCAAATCAGGCAACGGGCTGGGCAAGCAAGCTAAAGCCAGATGAAATACAAAAATACTCTGATTATATGCTTAAATTAAGCGAAGAATGGACGAAAGCAGCAAAGGAAGCAGTAACTAAGTAAAGCTCAGATTATAGAAAATCGTCATTCTCGCGTATGCGGGAATCTTAAAGCACTTTTGTTAGGCATTAAGATTCCCAATCAAGTTGAGAATGACGGTTCTTCGGAATTTATTTACAATCAATTTTGTCAAAAGTCATTAATCCATCAAACTTTAGTTTGCTTAGGTCTTTGAACTTGGTTTTTCCTTTTACTTCCTCTACATCGCCAAATCCCTCTGCTAGCTGATCACCCTTTTTCAAAAAAGCCACTTCCCTAATAGATGTTTTGCCTTCAGACTGAAAAGTATAGTTAGCAATTATGGTATCGCCTTTAACAATTCCGGCTATTATACCTGCATTTTTATCTTTTTCGTATAAATTATAACCTAATGTACCTGTTACCTTATTATCCGCTGTTTTTAACGATAGGGTGGCAGTATCCCGGTTTTTAATGTACTGGAAGCACCGAATAGAATCGGGGCTTGCCGTTGCATTGGTTACTATGGTGGAATCTATTTTAGCCTGTGTTTTTTTTGCCGTGCCACCCTGGCA
>NZ_JBFTRT010000303.1:0-11305 GCF_056399685.1 Pedobacter sp. 01N416 | reverse complement strand
GGCCTTTACAAACTTTCCAACGGTTTTTAGTGCGTGCTCTGCTTCGTTCAACATCTCATCAGTTACGGTTATGGTAAAGTATAATGTAGAACGACCAGGCTTTAAATATTGTATAGAAGCGCTTTTTAGCCAAACACGGACTTTAAAGCCTCGGCGCTGCATTAACTGATCGAACAATAAGGCATAAAACGGATCTGTTGCTGCATAAATAGTACCACCAAAAATAGAACCGTTATAATTTTTATTCAAAAAACTCTTGCTCAGCTTAACCGTACAACTTCTAAATTCATTTTCAAATTTCTGAACCCAAATGCGTTGAAAAAATAGGGGTGGGTAAAAACGCATTACCCATTTCAGGGTGTTTTGAGAAATAATCATATTCACTAATATCAGAAAGTTTTATCACCTTTTAAAGTTTTGAAGATCTTGTTTTAGTAATATTTCCGTAATTTAGAATTATGCATGTTTATGATACCATTACCGACGCTTTAACAGATTTAGATAGTCGTGGTTATAATTTAGATTTCAATTTAACGGCAGAAAGTTTAGCATGTAAATCAGTCAATTTGTTCCTGAAACCTGAAGAATTTGAAATTGAAGAAGTGTACCGTTTCGAAGGAATGACCGACCCGGCTGATAGCTCGGTTGTTTATGCCATTTCATCAAATGTGGGAAATTTAAAGGGAGTATTGGTAGATGGTTATGGTGTATATGCTGAAAATATATCGCCAGAATTGCTGAATAAGTTAAAGATTCATCATGAATAATACATTTATTTGTTTCACAATACATTAATAATCAATACAATAGTTGAAAAATAACCAATATGGAATAAAAAAAAATAAAACCAAATGATTATAAGGTTGTTAGGTTAATAGATAACAATAAAAACTATGAAAAAAATAATCTTAAGTCTTGCTTTTGCGGGTTCTCTTATGATAGCCACTTCAGCATGCAATTCGTCTAAAAATATGGCTGGTTCTTCAGACAGTACTGCGACGGATTCTACAAAAATGATGGATACGACTAAAAAGATGCCAGACACAACCTCTAAAAAAATGCCTGACACTACCAAAATGCCACCTGATACCACAAAAAAAAATCCTCCAATGTAGGAAGGTAAGAGCCACTCTAAAACAAGAGTGGCTTTTATTTTAAAAATCTATTTTAAATATTTGTGTTATTGCGTACTTTCAGCGTTTAAACCAAATAATTAAATGGATCTTCAAGCAAAAGCAAACAACCGTAATGTAATTTTCTTAGTTATTGTAGCTGCTCTGGGTTACTTCGTAGACATTTACGATCTTGTTCTATTCTCTGTTGTTCGTGTTCAAAGTTTAACTGAAATTGGCGTTTCCCAGGCAAATATGCAATCTGATGGCTTTTTGATCATCAATTCTCAGATGTTCGGTCTACTTTTAGGCGGAATTTTGTGGGGAATACTGGGCGATAAACTGGGAAGGATCAAAGTTCTATTTGGTTCAATCCTTTTATATTCACTGGCCAATATTGCCAATGGTTTTGTCACATCGGTTAACAGTTATGCCATCATCAGGTTTATTGCCGGTATAGGTTTAGCTGGCGAGCTTGGTGCAGGGATTACTTTGGTTGCTGAAACCATGGATAAAGAAAAACGCGGTTATGGAACCATGATTGTTGGTGCTGTAGGTTTATTGGGTGCAGCCGTTGCAGCAACTGTAGCAGCCGAATTTACCTGGCAAACCTCATACTTTGTAGGTGGCGGAATGGGCCTGGTACTGCTTTTATTACGTGTTGGTACTTTCGAATCGGGCATGTTTAAACACGCCGCTAACCAATCAGAAGTATCAAAAGGAAATATCTTTATGCTGTTTAACAACTGGAAACGTTTTTCGAAATATCTCTATTGTATCTTAATCGGTATTCCTTTATGGTTTGTGGTGGGGATCCTGGTTACCTTAGCGCCAGAATTCGGTAAAGCTTTAGGTGCGACAGAGCCACTAAAAGCTGGTACCGGCATTATGTTTACCTATTTTGGAATTGCAATAGGCGATGTGGTTACGGGTCTACTCTCTCAGGTATTAAAATCGAGAAAAAAAACAGTCTTTATCTTCCACCTGCTTTCTGTTGCGAGTGTAGTTGTTTATTTAACCAGTTTCGGCTTAACGGGTAGCAATTTTATCTGGATCTGCTTGTTTATGGGCTTCTCTGTAGGTTATTGGGCCACATTTGTTACCATTGCATCAGAACAATTCGGCACAAACATTAGGGCTACGGTAACTACAACTGCACCTAATTTTGTTAGGGGCGCATTAATCCCTATTACATTCTTATTCGAATTTTTAACCCATAAATACGGATTAATTACTGCCGGATATTTAGTGATGGGAATCTTAACCCTGATTGCGATGTTTGGTTTGAGCCAATTAAAAGAAAGTTTCAACAAAGATTTGGATTATTTAGAAGAGTAATAAGCTCCCGACTTCTGACTAAAAACAATGTCAATAAAATGTACTATCTAAAGATAAATCAATATAGCTGCCTGAATAGCTTTAAATTTGTATGGAAATAGAAAGAGCCATCATGTTTAAAGAAGAAGTAGCGGAACGGTATAAGCAAATTCAGGATGAAATTTGCAGGGGATTGGAAATTGCCGATGGCAAAGGAAAGTTTGAAGAGGAACTTTGGGAAAGAAACGGTGGGGGAGGCGGACGCACCAGGATTATGCAAAATGGTGCAATTATCGAAAAAGGTGGCGTAAATTTCTCTGCGGTGCATGGTAAATTGCCCGAAGCTGTAAAAAAAGCCTTTAATGTAAGCGAAGATGATTTTTTTGCTACCGGAGTTTCAATTGTAATTCATCCAAACCATCCACTGGTTCCGATTATCCACATGAATATCCGCTATTTCGAACTTAATGAAGAAACACGCTGGTTTGGCGGTGGTATCGATTTAACACCACATTACGTATTCGAAAACGATGCCCGTTTTTTTCACCATAAATTAAAGCAGGCTTGCGATGATTTCAGTGGAGATTTTTATCCAAAATTTAAAACACATGCCGATGATTATTTCTTTATTAAACACCGTGAAGAAACCCGTGGTATCGGCGGTATTTTTTATGATAGACTGAAGCCAGAAAACACCAATTTATCATGGGAGCAGATTTTAGATTTTTCTATTAATATTGGCGAAACATTTTTGCCGATTTACACCGAATTGATTGATAGGAACCGCGATAAAGAGTTTACAGAAGCCCAGAAACAATGGCAATATCAGCGCCGTAGTCGTTATGTAGAATTTAATTTAGTTTACGACTCTGGAACAAAATTCGGCTTAGAAACCAACGGACGGATAGAATCTATTTTAATGAGTTTACCACCACAGGCTAACTGGGGTTATAATGTTCAGCCAGAAATTAATTCTGATGAATACAACACCCAGCAGCTACTAAAAAAAGGAATTAACTGGATCTAAATGACCGAATTAAAAGAATTTGAGCGTCTGCTACTTAAAACGATAATAAAAGATAATGCAGAAAAATTCGGCTATTTGTCTGAACACTTAGATTTTATAAGGATCGAAACTACTAAAACAACCGGTACAGGTTTGTACATAAATTTTGTCTACCTAAAGGAATTTCAAGAAGAAGAATTTGAAAACGGTTTACTCAGTGCTGAAGCAAAACTAACTGCTCCGAGCCTGAAAAATGAATTAACTTATTGCTTGGATGTTACGAACTGTAAAATAGATTCTCTAGAAATTTTAACCAATGAAAAAGAAAATTGGGACGGTGATTTAGAGAATTGTAGTTTGAATTAATTTCGGATTTAATTTTCGCTAAGTATTTTTTTACCAACCAAAAAATAAATTAAAGACCCAAAAAGAGGCAAGAACAATACCACATTGGTCCACATCCATTTTTGTCGTCTCTTGTTGTATGGGAATTTCGAAATGTCTAAAATAACGTAAATGTTTATCAACATGATAAGCATTACGACAATAGCGAGAATTATCAAATAAGCGTTCATACGTAAATATAGTCATTTTAAAACAATGTTAAAGATGGCGCCACCTCATGAAAGCCAGTTTTTAGTTTGCCAAGCCTGAAATCATTTACTAGGTTATGAGCCAGGCGTGTTGGTTCGGGGATACGATAATTTCCAACAGATTTTTTAATTGTATTTAAACTTTCTTCTTGCGTAATTAAATGTCCGGCAGAAATATAAACAGGTGCGCAATTGCGCTTTGTTCTCAATGCAAAACCAAGCATTTCGCCCGCATTATTTTTAATTTCTGCAGTACTAAATTTGACATTTTGAGGCTGATGGTTTTGTCCGTGTAAAAGACTTTTAGCACAGCCAATTGTGGCTTGGTTAGCAAGAATTCCAAAATGCGAAGCAACACCCATACGGCGTGGATGCAAAATTCCGTTTCCATCAAGCACTACAACATTAGGTTTATTGGGTATCAATTCCCAAACTTTCAATAATGCAGGAACTTCTTTAAATCCCAAAAACCCTGCTTTATAAGGAAAACTGGTTTCGTAAGTTTCTAATGCAAATGATTTTAAAACCATTCCTGGATAAGTTAAGATCACAATTCCCGCATACATGGTCGAACTGTTTTTATTGAAAGAAATATCTGCGCCAGCAATGGTTTCAATTTTGTTAAGTGACTGAAACTTTAACTGTTTGGCTAATTCAATTTGGTAAGCAGTAGCATCTTCAAAGCTGTAGTGGTCGTACATGGGATATCTTATTTCTGTAACTCCTGCAAGCGTAATTTAATTTCATTTGAACTGGGATTCAATTCACTGGCCTTTTTATACGAAGCGATAGCATTTTGCTTTTCTCCTTTCATCGCATATGCTGCCCCCAAAGCCGTGAAGGCCTTTGACGAAGATGGATAATTGACCGTATTCATTTCCAATATCTGTATGCCATTATCTAAGGTTTTCGGATTTTTTACCAACCATTGCGCCAAGCCGTTGAAATATGCTTCGTCAGGCAAAATTAGATACCCAAACCTTTGCGACAATCCTTTATAATGTTTCATAATAGCCTCTGAATTTATCTTTTCATCACTTACAGGAGGAAGAACCCATTGACGATAGACAAATCGAAGTCCGTCATAATACGATTTAATAGGGACTGTCATGTGGCTCTCAATTGGATAGCTCGCATATTCGAAATTTAATCCTTTAATATTGCGGCTTTTGAGCAGCGAATCAAATTTTAAAACATCTTTATGAAAAGGTGATCCTGGTGAAGAACCTTCATTTCCATCACTAAAAAAAAGCGTTTTTGATAAAGTTGACCCTGCTTTCAGTTTTTTATCAGCAAGTTTGAGAAGAAATTTCTGATCCCACCAGAAGGATGGGCTTACGGCAATATATGCGTTAAACATATCCGGATAATTAATCAGACAATTAATGGCTGTCAGACCTCCAAATGAATGTCCAGCTAAAATGCGGTAAGGTTGAGTTTTATAATTCGAATTAACATAGGGCAGGAGTTCCTTCTGGATGAATTGTAAAAAATGTTCATTTCCTCCGCTATTCTTATAGGGGGCGTACACCATCCTGTCCTCACAAATTACTCAATAAAATTATAGTTCTTGAAGTTTACGGTTAAGCTCTTGTACTTTGTTCGTTACTCCCTTTTTAGTGTAGATATCGATCAGCAACTGTACAGTTTTTTTATCGTTCGGGTTAATTTCATTTGCGCGTTGCAAAGCAAACTGTGCACGATTGATGAGGCCTTTATATTTTTCAGTTTTATCAGCGTCATTTTTGCTCAAGATTTCATTGGCTGTATTGATGTAAGCCAAACTCAATTGGTACAATGCATCAAAATAATTTTGATCTGTAGACAAAGCTTTATCGTAAGCCAAAATTGCTGTAGCGTTATTTCCACCAACCTGTTGCAGGTAACCATAAAGAAAATAAAGTAGTTTATTTCCTTTTTCTACTTTTAAATTGTTTTCTATCAATCCCTGAGCTTTACTATAATTCTCGGTATCAAGTAATAGATTAATATAATCGTTTGTTAAAAAGCGATTGAACGGATTAAGCACAAGACCATCCTCCAAAGTTTTAATAGCGGTTTCATTTTCTGATTTCACTACATACATCTGCGCCATTTTCTGAAAAACCGATGGATTTCTAATTCCGTTTTCTTTTGCACGTTTAAAATAGGTTAAAGATTCGTCGTAAGACTGAATATTTAATGCGCAAATTGCTGTATTTAATGCCAATGTGGTATCTGCAGGGAAATTATCACATACTTCTTTCAAATCAGCAAATGCTTCTTTAAAATCGTTATTAAAAAAAGCTTCATTACCTTTTTCCTGTTTTTTGATGAGAATATTGTGATTAGAGGCTTTAATAAGGCCACCATTATCATCATAACGATCTAAAGACTTGGCTTTTGCTACAGCTTCAACAGCTGAATCGTAAAATTTATTCGCATTATTGGGATCAGTATCAATTAATAATTAAAGCGGTTAATGATATTTTAAGGCAATTCTGCATAATATAAATAATGTGGTAAAACCGTAATAAACGATAAAAATAAACATAAAAAAAAGAGCCCCGAAATTTCAGGGCTCTTTTTTTGGATCGATCAATAAATTATTGTTTAGGCAATGCGTCTAAACGTTTCTTGATATCTTCGTAATTTTTAGTATCATTTCTAAAAGCATAGATCGTTTTCAAGGTTTCTAATGCGCCTTGATTTTTGGCATCAACCTCAAGTGCTTTTTTGTAAAAAGGAAGAGATTTATCTAACAGCGCATTCATTTTGCCTGTTACTTCATTAAACTCTTTCACTTTTTTAGAATCGATTTTATTTCTATCGGCCTGTAATTTTAAAGCCTGACTGAAATAAATGTTGCCCAAAAGAACCTGATAGTTAGGGTTGTTAGGTTCTTTTGCAGCTAAAGCAACCAACATTTGCTCAGATTTGGCAGCATCACCCCTATCAATATAAATCTGGGTTTCAGTTTTAATCCAGTCGGTATTTTCGGGGAATTTAGCAGTTGCTTCTTTAATAACGGCCAAAGCAGCTGTTGTATCTTTTTGTTTAGCCAACGTGGTTGTGATAATCTCAGAATATAAATCTTTAGACTGTGGGGAATTTAAAGAGATTACTTTTTTGAATTGGCTAATCATGTTTGGATAATCCTCATTAAGTCTTGCCGCAATACCCGCATTTAGATACATGGCGGTATCGTTTGGATTAATTACTGTTGCTGCAACAAATTTTGCGTAAGCAGTTTTGTAATCTTTTTTATTGTAAGCAATTACACCACCATTTCTAACTGCGTTGCTAATATTGGTTTCAGCTAGATTAATATTATCTTTTTCACTCCCTTTTGTATCCAGTTTCTTGGCTTCAACAACTGCATCCTGAGCAATTTTTAGGTTTGCATCTGCATTCGCTGTACTTGTTGAATCCAGAATAGCCGCAGAAGAAGCAAATAAAGCGCGGTACGACCATGCTTCAGGCATTACTTTAGATTTTTCATCAGCAATTGCTTTGTCGGTATGGGCCAAGCCTTTTGCTAAGGCTTCAAGCTTTTTCGCCAACGGCGTAGATGCACTTGAAGAAGTTAGCTGGAATAAACCCCAGTCKTTTTTTGCCGCGGTTATTTCACTTTTCTGAGCAAATGCAGAGCTTACCGCACCTGCTAGAACTATACTTAGAAATACTCTTTTCATAATTTTTATTCTAATCTTATTTTTAGTTAATTTTCTTCTTCCGTTTCGCCTTCTTCTTCAGTATCATCTGCCTCAGGAGTAGTATCTGCTTCTACTTCTTCACCGTCAGTAACTACTACATCTGTTAAATCTACTGTTTCTTCTTCATCTTCTTCGTGATCAATTTTAGTAACTGACGCAATTTCGTCATCACCTTTTAACGAGATCAAACGAACCCCTTGTGTGGCACGGCCCATTACCCTTAATGCTGATACCGGAATTCTGATTACAATACCTGAACGGTTAATGATCATCAAATCTTCGCTATCTGTAACGTCTTTTATTGAAACTAATTGTCCCGTTTTTTCAGTAACATTAATTGTTTTTACCCCTTTACCACCACGGTTAGTTACACGGTAATCTTCAATATCGGTACGTTTACCGTATCCTTTTTCTGATACTACTAACACTGTAACTTCAGGATTGTTTACAGCAATCATGCCAACAACTTCATCCTGATCGTGTGCAAGCCTAACACCGCGTACGCCAGTAGCTGTTCTACCCATCGGACGAACCGTACTTTCGTTGAAACGGATTGCTCTACCAGAACGTAATGCCATTACAATTTCGCTTTGTCCGTTAGTTAAACAAGCTTCCAATAATACATCACCATCATTAATATTGATGGCATTAATACCATTTACACGTGGACGTGAATAGGCTTCAAGAGAAGTTTTCTTAATGGTACCTTTTTTAGTACACATAATAATGAAATTGTTCTCTAAATATTCCTGATCTTTCAGGTTTTTAACCTTAATGTAGGCTTTAATTTTTTCCTCTTTCGGGATATTGATAATATTCTGGATCGCTCTTCCTTTACTGGTTCGTGAACCTTCTGGAATTTCGTAAACCCTCAACCAGAAACACCTTCCGGCTTCGGTAAAGAACAGCATATAATTGTGGTTTGTGGCCACAAGCATGTGTTCAATAAAATCTTCGTTTCTTGAGTTACTGCCTTTAGATCCTTTTCCGCCTCTACCCTGTGCTCTAAATTCGGTTGCCGGCGTACGTTTTACGTAACCTTCGTGAGAGATGGTGATTACCACTTCTTCATCATCGATGAAATCTTCCATGCTCATGTCTTCGGCTGAGTGAACGATAGTTGTTCTACGCTCATCACCAAATTTCTGACGGATTTCTGCTAACTCATCTTTGATGATCTGCATACGCAAACCTTCATCTGCTAAGATAGATTTTAAATGCTCGATGGTTTTCATTAACTCTGCATACTCTTCTTTGATCTTATCGCGCTCTAGTCCTGTTAAACGACGAAGCGTCATATCCAAAATCGCACGTGCCTGAAGATCGCTCAGTCCGAATTTTTCCATCAAGCCTAAACGGGCATCTTCAGGGGTTTCGGAAGCACGGATTAATTTAATTACTTCATCTAAATGATCTAAAGCAATTAAATAACCTTCTAAAATGTGTGCGCGTTTTTCGGCTTCTGCCAATTCGTAACGGGTACGGCGAACAATCACATCATGGCGGTGATCCACAAAATGCACAATCAAATCTTTAAGATTTAACATTTGTGGACGGCCTTTTACCAATGCAATGTTATTTACACTGAAAGAAGTTTGTAATGCGGTATATTTATATAAGTTGTTTAAAACGATAGAAGCATTTGCATCACGTTTAATTTCATAAACGATGCGGATACCATCTTTGTTCGATTCGTCTTTAATATTCGAAATGCCTTCAAGTTTTTTCTCGCCAACCAATTCAGCAGTACGCTCAATCATCTGTGCTTTGTTAACCTGGTAAGGGATTTCGGTAACAATAATTACCTCGCGGTCTTTAATATTCTCGATTTCGGCTTTTGCACGCATTACAATACGACCACGACCTGTTTCGAAAGCTTCTTTTACCCCCGTATAACCATAAATAATACCACCGGTAGGGAAATCCGGAGCTTTTACAAACTTCATCAATTCCTCGATCGTAATATCTCTATTATCGATATAGCTTACCACACCATCAATTACTTCGGTTAAGTTGTGAGGTGCCATATTGGTGGCCATACCTACCGCAATACCAGAAGATCCGTTAACCAATAAGTTCGGGATTTTTGCAGGTAAAACGGTTGGTTCTTGTAAGGTATCATCAAAGTTTAACTGAAAATCTACAGTATCTTTATTGATATCAGCAAGCATTTCTTCGGCTATTTTCGAAAAACGTGCCTCAGTATAACGCATTGCAGCCGGAGAGTCACCATCAATGTGACCAAAGTTTCCTTGTCCATCAACCATTGGGTAACGTAAGCTCCAATCCTGAGCCATACGAACCATAGTAAAGTATACAGATGCATCACCATGTGGGTGATACTTACCTAAAACCTCCCCTACAATACGGGCAGATTTTTTATGTGGTTTATTACTGGTTACACCAAGATCGAGCATACCATATAAAACACGGCGGTGTACCGGTTTCAATCCATCACGTACATCAGGCAAAGCCCTCGATACGATTACCGACATTGAGTAATCAATGTAGGCCGATTTCATCTGCTCCTCTATATTAATTTGAATGATTTTGTCGTTCTGCTGATTTTCTAAATCTTCTGCCATAAATTATTATTCTCGCTACTTAAAACGATATTAAAAAGGGTATTACTATAACCTTGCGAATTTAACAAAATTTAGCCGAATTAAGGCATTGTGGAAAAGTTTTGACCTTTGTTATAGGTTTTTTATTCCCAATGGGATTTTAATTTATTGAGGGCCAGTTTAACGAGTTTTACAGCATTTGCAAAAAAATGGGTTGAAAGTTTTTTTGAAAATGTGAGGTTCTATTTCAGTGGCGGTCTGTAGTCCTGCTACCGCTGCAAGTCCTCGTTCGTACCTCATTGTGGGTTTTCCGCTATATCAGGTTTATATACAGAGGACAGTATTTCATATTTGGACCTAAACCTCGCAAGATTCAAAAACCTACGAGGTTTGTAGAGAACTAAAATTTACAATCTTAACTAATTCTGATACTTTTGCGTTTCAAATTACATATAATGGCAAACGGAAAGAAATCTGCAATGAGTTTTATTATGGTTACCCTCCTGATCGATTTTACGGGTTTTGGGTTGATCATTCCGGTTTTACCAAAACTTATTCAGGATTTCACTGGCGGTGGCTTTGGTTTAGCGGCAGAATATGGTGGCTGGCTCACCCTTGCATATGCATCAGTACAATTTATATTCTCTCCAATTATCGGTGCAATGAGCGATCGGTACGGACGAAGACCGGTATTATTAAGCTCTTTGTTCGGTTTAGGTATCGATTACATCTTTCTAGCTTTCGCCCCTTCTATTGTTTGGTTATTTGTAGGAAGGATTATTGCAGGAATAACAGGCGCAAGTTTTACAACCGCACAAGCATACATTGCTGATGTTTCTCCTCCAGAAAAAAGAGCGCAAAATTTCGGCCTGGTTGGTGCAGCATTTGGTGTTGGATTTATCTTAGGTCCGGTTTTAGGTGGGGCTTTCAGCCATTTTGGTACCCGGGTTCCTTTTATGATTGCTGCAGGTTTATCTTTAATTAACTGGCTTTACGGTTATTTTATACTGCCAGAATC
>NZ_JBFTRT010000302.1:0-5785 GCF_056399685.1 Pedobacter sp. 01N416 | reverse complement strand
GCCTACCTCATTCCATTTTTTATCGAAGCCCACTAACCGGTAAGCATATTCTATTTTCATCGGATCGGCATAATTTAGTGCAACAAATTCCAACGAAAAAACACTTTGATCATACTCAAGGACAATTTCTTTTGCAGTATTGATGTTTTCCTTTAAGGGACCTGTTTGCTTTGGCAGCACGGATTTGCTAAATACCATAAAATCGGTAATATAAACTTTGGGACTGCCCTCATTTAAGGTAACCTGTTTAGGGTGAAAAGCAATATAACCTTTGCTTCCGGCAACAAAAATAGAATCGCCGTTACGCCCAAGAATAGCATTTACCGAAAACCCGTCAGCCTCATCAAAATTCCTAACCTTACTGGTCGCTGGAACCAAGCTGGATATACCGTTCTCGGTTATCAGCCAAATGGTTCCCTGGCTATCTTCAATGATATCTTTGAAGATATTACTGGRAAAGCCTTCCCTTTTCGAATAGCCCTGAAACTGCTTTGTGCGTGGATTGTACATATTTAATCCATCAGGAGTACAGATCCAAATATTCTTTTTAGTGTCAAGGAAAATTTTATTTATAACATTGCTGCTTAATCCATTATCAGTCGTGACCTGCGTGAAGCTACCAGTTTTTCTATCGAATATATTTACCCCTCCACCATAAGTCCCTACCCAAATCCTACCATCAGAAGCTTTGCAGAGCACATAAGCGTGATTATTATTTATTGAAAGCGCATTTTGAGGCTGGTTATAGAAATGCTGGTATTTGTTTTTATTCCGGTCAAAAATCTTTATTCCTGCATCAGTCGCCAGAACATATACGCCTTTATCAAGCTCTAAAATACTCCTGAAAACATCTTCGTTAAATAGATTACCGATTGAAGAGTGATGATAGTGGTGGGTGAAGACAGCTTTACGCTCATCGTAGCTATCAAAACCGTTCTCTGTTAATATCCAGAGAATCCCATTGGTGTCGAAATAAAGGTCACTTATGTTATTACTTGTAAGACTGTTAGCTGCTTGGCTCTTTGTAAACAGCTGTGTTTTTCCAGATTTTCTTTCAACTTTAAAAAGGCCATTATCAGTGCCGAACCAAATTGATGAATCTCCTACAAGCATACTGCTGATACCCCTGTTTCCAAACGGCAGTGGCTTAATTTTTAAATTATAACGCTGATGATCTATTTTGTACAGTCCGTTTACTGCATTTATCCACACGATACCGTTCACGTCTTTATACGACTCACCGTTGGCATAGTTTTTTATGCTACCGATCTTTTCCCACTTTTTTGACAGTATACCATAGCGATAAAAACCGTTGCTACCCCCAATGAGCAGCGATCTGTCATCCAAGGGCATAATACTGAAGACGGAATATGTTTCATTTTCCGGATGCTGAATCTTAGAGAATTTACTGCTTTTTACGTCGAAACTAAAAAGACCGTTCCAATAGGTTCCAACCCATATACTTCCATTTGAAGCGTAACTGAGGGACCAAATGTCATTTGGATTTTTCTCTCCATTGACGTGATATTGACGGAAGCTGGTAAAGAGCCTGCTTTTTTTATCAAATTTGTTAAGCCCCCCGCTCCAATTCCCCAGCCATAAATTGTTGCCGTCATCCTGGATGATCGCGTTAACAGATTTGCCTACCATACTGCCTGGTCTTGTGGGATGTGGCTTATAAATGCGAAATTGTTGCCGATCGGGTATATACTGATTAAATCCATCATCGGTACCAATCCAAACGGTTTCTTCCCTATCACACAAAATAGACCATACCTTATTATTGCTTAAAGAGCCTGGCTTTTTTTCGTTGTGGAAAAATCTTTTGAAAGTTTCAGAAAGCGGATCGAACAGATTGAGCCCGTCCATTGTTGCCACCCATATCCGGCCCTGACGGTCCAAACAGAGTGCGTTGATATAATTGTTTGTAATGGAGGTGCTATCACCTATTTTCTTTGAAAACACCTTAAAATTAAAGCCATCGAAACGGCACAGACCATTTTCGGTTCCAACCCATATAAACCCCTTTTTATCCTGGAGTGTAGCAGTAGTGCTCTTTGAGGGAAGCCCATCGGCTATCGTATAGTTTTTGGTAGTTAACCATCGTTTGCTGACGGATTCGTCATTTATAGACTGGGCAAAAGCAGCATGAAAGCTAATTATGATCAGACAAAATGAAAAAAACATTCTGATGGCAATCATCATAATATACTTGGTTTGGTGGGTAAACTTAGTACATTAAAGGCGGATATCATACAGGGCGATAAAAATTCACGTGTCTAAGATTATCTAAACGGGCTCATTTTTGTAATCAGACCAAGATGTCTTTTGATCCCATTTAAGATTTCTCATTTCAAAAGCTACACCAGCATAAGGTGCAGTACACCATCAAGAAGGTCTTTTTCTAGCGGTTAGCGGGAAGAGTCATAGCGCTGCTTTCATTAATGGCTGGTCGTTTACTTAATTTGTTTTGCGCAATCCAATTCGAATATTTTTTCCATAAGTACCCACTTCACTCCTTCGTCGGCAAAGGGCAAAGGTTGCTGAAACTTCCACATGAGTTTTTCCCATTGCTGGACCTTTTCATTTTTCTCATCCATCTGCGCCTTATGTGAGAAACTGAACTTTTCGGTGGTTTCCATCGACATAAATAGCCGATTTGAAACCCTATAGATTTCCATTTTTAAAATTCCGGAATCAATAATGCTAGCCGTTATTTCCGGCCAGCCATGTTTATGGTAGTCTTCGTATTCGGCAATGAGCGCAGCGTCATCAATCAGATCAAGYGCAAGGGCGTATTTTTTCATATTTAAAGGTGTATTTGAAAGTAATTTGGCTTGCAATTGAGACGCTGATGGGCAGAATAGATTTTTCTAAACCTTGGCATTTATTGTAAGTATTCAAGCCAACAATGGGGTAAAGTAAGCTGACCGATGTAAATCTCCGGTTATGTAAACACTACTGATACAACCCACCCATGCCTGAGGCTTTTATCAATCTCTTAAAACCGGAGAACAATACCATTAAACAATTCTTAGTGGATTGGCATAAGCAGCCGATGGCATAACATCAGGAAAGTAAACTTTAAGGCCATCTGCATTTCTTTCAAATTTCAGTTCCTGGCCTGTTGCAACAAGCTGTACACTGTTTATTTTTTGGGGATAAGATGAACTATCTACCGCTAAACTTGTAATAAGCACAGATCCGTCAGTTGGCCAGGCCATCACAGTAGCGAAAAGCGCGTTTCCCTTTGTGGTGAAGCGTATGTCCTGCTGACTAAAAGGCTTTCCTTTGCCTTCATTAAATCCCTGTGCAGTTAATGCAGCGGCCTGGTTCTGTGCCGGTCCTTCTCCAAATATCTTCCACGGCCGCGTTCCATAGATACTGTCTCCATTTGCGTTCATCCAGATACCGATTTCTTCAACAATTTTGCGTTCCAGTTCATCAATTGTGCCATCACCCCGAACAGGAATATTCAACATCAGGTTTCCATTCTTACTCACCACATCAACCAGGGTATGGATAATCGTTTTTGGGGTTTTATAAGCCTTCCTGTCGTATATCCCCCTATCGTAGTGCCAGTCGCCGATGCAGGTGTCAGTTTGCCATGGCAGAGGCTCTATACTATTGCTCTGCCCGCGTTCAATATCCCATACCATTGCTTTCCGCTGCTCTTGGGTGAGGATCTTACCGGTGATAACTGCGGTTAGTTTACCATTGTCCTTAATGCTTTTATTGTACATATGAGCAGCAATTTTCAAACCGGCATCACTAATGGGCCACATTGGAAATTGCGAATCATCAAAATAAATCATATCAGGGCGGTATTTATCGATCAGGTCGATTGTCCGGTTAAAGAATTTATCGATGTATGCTTTGCTAGGTGGAGTTACGCCATTACCCCAATGCCATTGTTTATGGATCATGCCATCATCTTCGCTGTTTTTACTGAGCTCATGATTCTGGGCGTAAAGTTCCTGTGGATCAAGTCCATCCCACCATTTGCCTTTTCCATCTTTTTTGGTAAGGGTTCCATCATAGGGTACTCCTGCCAACGGGCCCGTTTTATCGGCTCGCTGAGCAGTTTCAAACCAGCTCCAGGTATGTGCTGCATGGACACTTACAGCAAAAGGAAGCCCATGTTTTTTTGCGGCGGCGGCCCAGCCGCCGATGATATCCTTTTTAGGTCCTTGTTTTACCGAATTCCAATTTTTCTGATATTTACTATCGTATAAGTCTAAATTGTCGTGATGATTGGCGAGTGCCATGAAATATTTTGCCCCTGCGCTTTTGTATAGGGAAACCAATGCTTCCGGATCCCATTTTTCTGCCTTCCAGATATTGATTACATCTTTGAATCCAAATTTAGACGGATGCCCATATTTCTCGACATGGTATTTATATTTCCAGTTGCCCTCCATGTACATGTTCCTTGCATACCAGTCTCCTGCTTCCGGCTGGCATTGTGGTCCCCAATGAGCCCACATTCCAAATTTTGCGTCTCTAAACCACTCAGGCGTCTGATAGTTGGAGAGCGACTCCCAAGTTGGAGAAAATGGTCCAGCTAAGATTTTTTCAACAAATTCTTTTGCGGCATCCCTGTTTATTGCCAGGGCAGAAAGTTTACTGGAAAGCAATATTGCAGGCAAACCTAGGCTAAGGCTTTGGATAAGTTTTCTACGGTTCATATACATTTGGTCAGCATGATCTAATACAAAAACAAATTTATCGATGTGATCAGGTACATTTTTATAAAAAAATGACTTTTTTTTATAAAAATCCGACTTTTCGAACATCCTTCACTTACCCAAATCGCCATGATTTTTACTCAGGCAACAATCCTATAAGCCTTCTTAACAATCCATATGATCGAGCGAACTCTATTTCGATAACTTGCCTGACTTATCCAAAACCGTCTACAGAACTCGCTCGCTTTGGTGGCCAATGATCTTTCCTTCAGCATTACACCAAATTCTCCAGACCGAATTCGATTAATTTATCAAGAACCGGAAGGGTTTTCTTTCCTAGGTCGGTCAGCCTGTATTCAACTTTTGGAGGGATTTCAGGGTAAGCCTTTCTACTGACGAGTTTATTTTTGACCAGCATCGTTAACTCCTGTATGAGCATTTTCTCACTGATATCCGGAATTGCCTTTTTCAGCTGACCGTACCTTATCACATTATCATTGATCTGAAAAATTATCATCAGTGTCCATTTGCCTCCTAAAAGCCCTAATGATGCTTTAACGGGACATCCTTTGTCGCAAGGAATAATTTTTTGTGCTTTTTCTTCCATTGATAATCAATAATTCTAACCAAAAGGTATGTGCCCAACCTTTTGGTAAGTACTTGTACAAAGGTATGTAAATATTGAATTTTGCTCTAGTTAACCTTAAATAAAAAAAATGAAAATATTAGTATTTGGAGCCACAGGCTCCCAACAATTCAATATCATACCTGAGGCAATAAAGAAAAACGCAAAGGTATTTGCTGTAACAAGTAATGAAAAAGGTGCTACCAAGTTAAAGGATGCTGGTGCGGCTCCCTTGTTTGGAAACATGGGCGACGCTGCGCAAATGCTAGAGGTCACAAAAGATATTGATGCAATTGCCTTTATGATTCCAGTTTCGTTGCCCAACCCTCTTGACGGATTCCAATTTTCAAAAAATGTTATCGACGCGGCCAAAGCGAACGGTGTTAAAAAAGTTGTTTGGAATACCAGCGGTTGGCTGCCGGACCAAAAGACAGGTATGCCCACGGATGATGTAAAACTGGATGTCAAGGAT
>NZ_JBFTRT010000301.1:0-9897 GCF_056399685.1 Pedobacter sp. 01N416 | reverse complement strand
GTATGAACAGCTGTTATGAGCTTGTCCGATCGCTAAAATATTAATCGTTACAACCAGATCGATCGAACTGGTTGTAATTGCATAAGCCAGGGTTGGCTGAACCTCATTCGTTAATTGTATATGTTGTGTAATTTACTGAATTTAATTTGTTATAGGTTGATTGGCAATGAAGCGAAAATTTGAAATTCGTAATATATTGGCGCGGTTGTAGACGCTAATACATATAGCTTTATTAAAGGATGTCAGCTTTTAAATGATAAAAAGTATAAGAGCGGAGCAGAAAAAGTCGGAGTCGACTATAATTAACTTATAGTAAAGCTTGGCAGAACTTCTGGGCTTTGTTATTTCTTTAGCAATCCAAGCCAGCTTGGCTTCGATTGCCCGTATGTGCCAGCGTGGACTTTGGAAAGCTGGCTTTTTACCTTACATGCAGTGATCCTGTTTGAGGCACTTTGCTTTTGTCAGATGCTTTCACATCTTATAATAAAATTGATTTTTTATATTTGAATATGAAGGAGTTTGCCTTGCATACCATCCTTAAAACAGATGGCAGATATTTGGAGATCGTTGACCAATTCCCTTCCGGAGCCTGGTATAAGCTGATGGAGTTGGAGGGTGACCATGTGATGGGCATTGATGCCAGGGTTATATCTGAGGGGATTGAGGCGGGGACGTGGGAGATTGTGGAGTGATTGTCCGGAAAGCTTTGGTTTGTTCAGTTTGTTAGGACTACAAGGAAATTGTGATTTCGAACAGTAGCCGGACGGATCACCTCCATTGGTCCTAAGGTGTTCTTATTTAATGAGCATATTGTTGCTGTAGATTTTGTTTGAAATTTATTTCGTTGTCCGGTAGAGCAGTCGCTAAAGCTGGCCTAGGTGGATATCCTATTGGGCAGCAGTCTGTCAACAGCATTGTCTAAATATGATTTCTATCCGGGAAATTTTATCCAGATGATCCATATAGTGGAAGGGTTGAACAAACTGGAACACTTTTTTGAGCAGCTGTCCCAGCGGTAGACCGAGGAAGTGGAATATAAGACCAATGCGATCAGCGGGATGCTGGAACCTTTGATTATCATCTTTTTAGGTCTGGTAGTAGGGGTAATCCTGATTGCGATGTACCTGCCGATGTTCTAGATGAAGGGTGCTTTTTTAGCGCATTATTTCTTCACTGGCATTTAATTGTTTGGATAGTTTTTGTAATTAAAACATTTTAGATATGATCGTATTGTATTCTGGCCTATAACCTCAAGACTGTTAAATTTTATCAAGATTTATTTCGTCGCATAAAGAGAGGGGTTGGTGTAAGATTTCAGATACAAATTAAAATTGTTGAAAGACGATTGAATTATTCCTATTTTAAGTTTGGTCATAAAAACTGATATGTTCGTGTAATTTTTTTGGTTTTGTTTTTTTTAAAATGGTATTTCGTGACATCTAAAATTATTAAACAAGTACAGATATGTCTCTCAGAACTTCCTCCTATTCCAGTTTTATTTTCTATCAGCAAGCTCTAAACAGGAATAATATTTCGTGATCTTTTTAATTGCTCGACCCAATTGATCAATAAAAGTACAGATGGCCTGGTTTGTCCAAATAAATATGGATTCATTTGCTATCCTTTTACTGATTGACCACACACTCCTGTTTCATCCAAATCTAATTATCATGAATTTATTTTAATTGATGTTCCTGCATCCCGATAAAACTGTCCAAAATCTATATTTAAACACGTTATGCTCAAAAAAATATTAGCATCAGTGGTGCTGCTTTTAGGCACACTATATGGTGTCCGCGCCCAGATTGACCCAAAATCTCTTTCCAGCATCACCAATGTGGTCCCTGCATCGCCTGACGTATCGGCAATTGCCCGCTATGGGGGAATTCCGATAAACAGGTCGACCGGTGCAGTTAATTACTCCTTACCGCTTGTGAATATATCAGCAGGGAAATTAAGCTATGCGCTAAGCCTATCTTACGGAGCGGAGGGGATCAAGGTAGATCAGACTGCGGCTCGAACAGGCCTGGGCTGGGTGCTCAACGGCACCGGGGTAGTCAGCAGGACTATTATGGACGAACCGGATGAGTTCGCGACAAGGATCACTGCCCCCTCCAGCCTTGCCCAGTCAAGAGCGCTGCTGGACTTTCTTGAAAAGGGTATAGAACAGACTGATGGTTTTGACAACCAGCCGGATGTGTTCTCTTTTTCGGTCAATGGAATCTCTGGAAAATTCGTACTCGATGCGCAGGGGAATGTCCAGCAGATCCCCAGGACTGCACTGCGTATAGAGACCAACTTCTCCGGCACTGGTTATAACATAAAAATCACCGATCAGGCAGGGGTTGCCTATTACTTTGGCGGGACCGCTGCAACTGAATATACCAAGACACTCAACAGCGGAGTGGGTTGCGGAAGCAACCGCCCGACATTGAATGACGGGGCGCCCACGGCCTGGTACCTGACCAGGATCGAGCATCCCCTTGGAAAGAACCCCGGTAGGGACAACCTGCAGTTCAGTTATACGCCGGTCACCTTTAGTTACCCTTCAGGTGTAAGCCAGACGCAGATCAGGACACCGTACAATACAACAGTGACGGGCTGTGATTTTGTGGGCGGGACCATCGAGGCCTGCGCGACGATACATGAAAATACAACCTGCGTAAGCAGCCTGCAGACCAATGGTTATTATTTATCCGGGATCACCTCAAGTGATGGCAGCAGGGTACAGCTCAATTATACGTCCGATCGGCTGGATCTGCCCGGTGATGTATCACTGACCGGGGTGGAGCTCTTCAATAGTCGAAATGACCGCATCAGAAAGTTCGTGCTCGACTTTGAGCAGGTACAGAGTACCAGTGCGATGCTCTCTCCCCTGGTTGGTTCCCCAACGGGTGCAACCTATAGGATGTACCTGAAGAAACTGACCGAATACGGAAGGACCGAGGTGCCACTTGGTAACCATGACTTCAGGTACTATCTGCCATCGGCTCTGCCCGCAAGGCTTTCTTTCTCCCAGGACCACTTCGGGTTCTTCAACGGGCAGCAGAATGCCAGTCTGATCGGTGCCCCGTCCTATATGCTCCCTACGCTGATGAACCCTTTCGAGACGGGTAACCGTGAGAGCAGTTCAACCCATTTTGCCTTTGGGATGCTGAGTGGTATAACCTACCCGACCAAGGGGCGGGACTCATTGGTCTATGAGGCCAATATTGTGCGTGAAAGTACCCTGGTGGAGCCGCCCTTACAGAACGTTCCTTTGAGTGTCCGCGGCGTTGGGCAATCCAGTTCCGTAACGGTGCAGTCGCAGGATTTTTATATTGCCTATAACCAGGTAACGGATCTGGGTTACAGTGTTGATACCTTCCAGGATACGGGTTATGAATATGATCCCCTGCATAACTTCGGAAGGATACAGCTTTATGATATCACCACAGGTACCTACGTTGTAAGCCTGTTGAAGGTCAACCCGCCAAATGTCAACAGTGTAAGGGTTGTGCTTACCGCCGGACACACCTACAGGTTTATACTTGCCTCGTTCGGGGATATCATAAGGACCGATGGATCGATCAGCTATAGGGACGGTGCGCCTACCATACAGATGGTCGACAAAGTGGTCGGGGGTGCCAGGCTTAGCCGTTCTATCAGCTATGACGGGAATACACAGGTATTGTACAAAAGCTACAAGTATACCGAGATTGATGGTGTCTCTTCCGGTGCCCGCGCCCAGTCCGCTCCGCAATACTACGGTGTGCTCAACAACAATAAGGATTGCTCCAGATATGGTCAGGTAGGTGGGTATACCGATTGCTGGGGCACTACATGTACTTATATTACGGGACATTCGAACAGCACGGTATCGTTGTTCGGGAGCATGGGTTCGCATGTTTACTATCAGTCCTGTCTGGAGAGCAATGGAGGGGATGATTTTGAAGGCGGTGGGATACAGACGAGGTATTCCTTCAGTCCTGAAAATCCTGCCCTGGTATTTTTGGGACAGGAGATCCAGAATACGCCGATGAGCAATTTTTCCTGGCAGAGCGGTGATGAGATCTATTCACTTCAGTTCAAGAAGAAAAATGGGGAGTTGATCAAAGTGAAGGAGACGGACCGTCACTTTACCATAGCGCCCGGACAGTCTGCGATCAGGGGATACGTGATCAAGAAGAACTTTAGCGTACGCTGTGTCTCGGATGTCCAGGTAGCGCCGGATGAGTGGGAGTTCGCTCCATACGACGCGGCCTATTATGAGCTGATCTCTGGCTGGAAATACCTCGATCAGGAAACGGTAACAGACTATGACCTCAACGGTGGGCAACCGGTTACGGTACAATCAAACTTTAACTACAACCCATCTACCCAACTGATGTCCTCAACAAATAGATTGTCAAGCGATGGCGGTACCCGGTCCACGGAGTATTTTTATAGTGCTGATTATGCATCGGTTCTCGGGCTGGATCCCGCACAGGCCTCAATACTCTCGCAGATGAGCACAACGGGCAATACCTCGGCACCGGTTTTAACCCTCAATAAGGTCAATGGAAACGTGGTAGAGGCTTCAAGGATAGACTATCAGTACAATCCGAAGACCAATCACATTGTAGCCTCTTCCATCAATGCCTTCAATACTGTTGGCCAGATCTATGAACCATCGGTACAGCTTATTGAATATAATGATGCGGACAGGCTGACGATGACCTCAAAGAGGGGCGCATCGCCTGTGTCTTATCATTGGAGGTCTGACAATACCAGTCCAAACGCCATGGCAAATAATGCCTCTCCTTCAGAGTTCTATTCAGAAAATTATGAGGAGGATCCCTTGGCGCTGGTGGGGCAGGCCCATTCAGGCAGCAGGTATACTACTGCCACCTCAATAAGCTGGCCTGCACCGAACGGAAAAACCTATCTCATTTCTTATTGGTACAGATTGTCCGGTAAATGGTACCAAACCAGGGCGGGCTATAACGGAGCTACTCATACCTTAAGCGGTGGGGATGCATATGATGACATCAATATTTATCCAGTCGATGCGCTGATAACCAGTTATACCTTTGAGCCGCTGGTGGGGATGACTGGACAGACCGATGCGAAAGGGTTATCGACATTTTATGARTACGATGGTTTTGGAAGATTGTCGCTGGTTAAAGACCAGAACGGTGATATTGTCAAGCATTTGGTCTATAATTATATTACTTCTGCAGTTGGTACTTATGGTAATGATCTGCTTAGCCAGGTATTTACGCGTAATAATTGCGCCACGGGACAGATACCCGGGCAGATAACTTATACTGTTCAGGCCGATACCTATACGGCTACCAGTAAATCCGCTGCCAATGCACTCGCACAGGCTGATATCAATACGAACGGTCAGGCCTATGCAAAGGTCTTGGCCGTCCTTTGCAGGCGGTACAGTGGCAGGGGAGTCCGGGCAAAAAAGATATAGTGCAGGTCAGCGAATACGATGCCTTTGGCCGGGAAGCGAAAAAGTACCTTCCCTATGCGGAGCAATCGGGAGCTGACGGTAGTTATAAAGCCACTGGCATTTCTTCCCTGGATGCTTATTACTCCCCTGGCAGCTGGGATGCCGGGGTGGTAAGGACAGGTTCGCCCTTCAGTCTGACAGTATTTGAGCCGAGTCCTTTGAATAGGACGGTAGAACAAGGAGCACCGGGGGCAGACTGGCAGCCGGTAACGGGAAGTACCGCTGGTCATACGGCAAAGATAGTGTACGGGAGTAATATCGCAAACGATGTGCTGATGTGGCAGGTCAGTGGGGCGGGCGCGTCGGCAGGGGCATATTTTCCTGCGGGCAGGCTTTATAAAACGGTGTCGATGGATGAGAACTGGGTTTCTGGCAATGCCGGTAATACCGAGGAGTATAAAGACCTGGAGGGAAGGGTAGTGCTGAGAAGGGTATACAAAAGCGATACCGAAAAACTGAATACCTATTATATCTATGATGGCCTTGGGAACCTGCGGTATGTGGTGCCCCCAGCGGTGACGGTCAACAGTTTTACCGAAGCGGATTCAGATCCGGTGTTCGGCTATTTTATATATGGTTACCATTACGATGGCAGGAGACGGCTGGTGGAGAAAAAGGTGCCGGGCAAGGGCTGGGAGTATCTGGTATATAACAAGTTGGATCAATTGGTTTATAGTCAGGATGCCAACCAGCGCAACAATCATCAGTGGAGCTGGACAAAGCGGGATGGTTTAGGCAGGGTGGTGCTGACAGGGGTTCAGAACGGGATTGACATGTCCAGGCAGACCCTTCAGGGTGATTATATTGATACGATGAGCGGTCAGCTCTGGGAATCGCGGACGGGATCAAGGTCAGAAGGTTATACTGCTGACACCCATCCAATGGCAGGGGAGGAATATGTTAACATAGAGTTTCACAACATGAACTATTATGACAATTACAGCTTTCCGGGCTATAACAGCAGTTATGCGGCGAGTGTTGCAGTAAGCTATAAACTGAACGGGCTTTTAACAGGAAGTTTCGTGCGTATACTGGGCAGTGCCACCAAACTATTGACGGTTACCTATTATGATGAGGACGGGAGGGTGAAGGAAACGGTATCCGATAACGCCAAGGGCGGCAAGGACCGTACGGTGAACACTTATAACTTTGCAGGAGAACTGACCTCAAGTGTGAGAACACATGAAGTTGGTGGTGCGGTAACCACCATTGTTTCTGGTTATGATTATGACCATGTTGGCCGTAAACATAGCACCAATAAGCAGATCAATAACGGCAGCGTAACCGGACCGAATATCGTGCTTGATGAATTTGTGTACAATGAAATAGGCCAGCTGGCCATGAAGAAACTGCATAATGGTATGCAGACCACTGGTATGGCCTATAACGAACGGGGCTGGCTGAAGAGCAGCATCAGCGGGGAGTTCAGTATCCAGCTGGACTACCAGGAGAATGGTGGCAACCAGTGGAACGGGAACATCAGCAGGCAATACTGGTCGCAGAATATTTCACCTTCAACCTCGCCTAATGTGTTCAGCTATGGTTATGACAAACTGGGCCGGTTGACCAGCGGAACGAGTACCGGGATCTACATGAGCGAGGTGCTGAACTACGACAATATGGGCAACATCAACCAGCTGGGCAGGAACGGCGGGGCAATGAACCAGTATTATTATAACGGGAACAGGCTGGATAGGGTAGACAATGTTGCAGGAACCTATGTCTATGATGCGAACGGAAATGCCACTACTGATGGCAGAACTGGGATGAGCCTGAGCTATAACCTGTTGAACCTGCCTTCTGGTGCCAGTGGAAACGGTAAGGTATTGAGTTACGTTTATGATGCCGGAGGCAGCAAGCTGAGAAAAGTCATAACAGAGAGCGGCTTGACCACTTCGAGGGAATATATTGACGGGATCGAATATGATGGGGACAATATCGACATTATCCATACCGAGGAAGGTGTGGCGCAGCGGAACGGCGATAACAGTTACAGTTACCATTATAACCTTTCTGACCATCTGGGCAATGTGCGCTATACCTTTGATGTTTACAATGGCCTGATCAGGCCGTTGCAGGTAGACAATTATTATCCTTTCGGCAAGCGCAATCCTTTAGCATCCGGAAATAATAAATATCTTTACAATGGAAAAGAGGCTCAGGATGAGCTTGGAGGACAGTTGGATTACGGGGCAAGGTTTTATGATCCGGAGATAGGCAGGTGGAATGTGGTGGATCCGCTGGCTGAGAAGATGCGTAGGCATTCACCATATAATTATGGTTTCAACAACCCGATAAGGTTTGTTGATCCTGATGGGATGGCGGGTAACGATTGGGTAAAGAAGGATAATCGTTGGACTTTTGATGATAACATTAAAACTGCAGAACAAGCAACTAATGCGGGTTACGATGATTATAAAGCACCAGGTTCTGTAGTAAAAGCGAAACTAGGGGATGATGGAGAAGTGGGTAGTGTATATTTAGGAGAAAACGCAGCAGATACACATTACGTATCAAGTAATCAAGAAAGTAGTATGAAAGATGCTTTAAGTTGGGCGTCAACTGCTTTAACAGCTGGTGGCGCAGGATTTGAACTGGCAGGAGAAAGCCACGTAACATCTTTATTTAAACAAGGAGTTCGAGGAGGGTCTTCTGGAAATTACACCTTAGCGGGAAGAAATCTTTCTTTGTTTGGTAACGCAAGCATGACTTCAGCATCAGCTCCTACAAGTGCAATGACAACTATCGGAACAGGGAGTGGTACAACTGCAACGGCTATTACAGTAGGGGTATTAGCTTATGAAGCTTATCAGGTTAACCAAGGTAAAATGGATGGAGGAAGATTTACCTATCACTTGGGAGCTGCCGCAACCTCTTTCGGTGTGGGAATGCGATATGGGGGACCCTATGGAGCCGTCGTTGGATTAAGTGCGTCATCAGCTGAATTTGCATATGACACATCGAATGTCATTCAATCAGGCAGCCAATAGATCCACTATAGTTCCCTGGGAAGGATATAACCATTCCTATATTCAATTAAAAAACGGGCGAACATTCACAATAACAAGCCTTTTGGTTCCAAATCTAAATTTGCCATTAGAAGCGAACAAGATAATTGTTAAACAAAATTTCTACAGATTGGCTAAGAAATATTAATTGTTCATGATTATACCTTTCCCCAGCTGGCAACATTGTGTATTTATTCGGTCAGCTGGTGTAGGCCTGTCGCTGGTCTCAAAATAGAAAATAAAACGCCCAGCAGTTTAAAAATATGGCACCAATACCTATAGCAGCTATGTCGGCAACCAGCTCAAAACAATCAGCGGGTTTACTAATAGAAGCTATGTCTATAACGAAAATGGAGTAGCACGCAACAGCAATGGAAGTTATAGCTATGAATATAACCTGTTGGACCATTTAAGAAATGTAAGGGCGAGTTTTCTGAAAAACCCGGTATCGGGTACAGTGGAACCGATACAGAGGGACGATTACTATGCCTTTGGATTAAGAAAACCTGCAAGTGGGGGGACGAATAAGTATCTTTATAATGGTAAAGAATTTCAGGAAGAACTTGAACAATATGACTATACAACGAGGTTCTATGATCCGGTGATCGGACGTTTTAAATCAGCGGATTTTTACTCGGAGTCTTTTCCTTGGATGAGTAATTATCAATATGGATCAAACTCTCCATCAAGTAAAATAGATTTAGATGGCTTAGAGGGGTTTAGTACTATTTTCTTGGAGAATACAACTTTTATGCCTGCGGAACTACCGATGGAGAATGCTGTAGGTAATTTAGCTAAGGCGGGCGGGGAAGTGAATGGTGCGCGCATCTCAATACCGACTGAAGTGGTATTTGGGGGCATTAATTGAAACAGTTAGGCAAATATAACATTTCAGCCGCTACTAACATTGGTATATGGAGTATAACAATGTTTAAGCAATAAGTTCAGTTTCAAAACTATTATCTACGAAAATTTCGTCACCTCAAAACGCACGTTCATGTTAAAAAAAGCATCGTTCATCAAAAAGATTTCCCAAAATTTGATTTTTATCCGATTTTGACGCACGGATTAATATGTTCCGGAGAACACTTCGCAGACATCGCAAACCGCTCATCAATCATTACAATATTTCATGAAAAACCTAAAAGCTCTTTTTAAGCTCATCTGTCTGGCTGTGCCTTTGTTCCAGATTGGCATATCCAATGCGCAGATTGTCAATGTAAGCCAGTTGTCTGGGGCGGCGACGATCAATATCCCGGTGTATACGATTACTCGAGGGAAAATTGCTGTACCAATTTCACTTTTTTACTATGGTAACGGGGTAAGGGCAAAGGATATTGAAGGCGCTGCGGGGATGAACTGGCAGCTTTCGGCCGGAGGGGTGATTACCCGCGAACTGAGGGATGT
>NZ_JBFTRT010000300.1:0-9761 GCF_056399685.1 Pedobacter sp. 01N416 | reverse complement strand
TCTGGTGGGCATTTTGGACTTTGATCGCCAGGCTTTAATTATCCTGTTGATAGTATTGGCTACTGTATTGATGTGCTCAAGCCTGAAATTCTCTTCTCCTTTCTTAACTGTACCGTTTGCCCTGAGGTATAGGGCCGTGTCATGCGTAAATCTGGTGCGCTTGACCATATTATAATCGTTCAAAATTTTATAAAAATCTTTGCAGAATTCAATGAAGCCGCTTTTAAAATATAACTCATACACCATTTCCTTATCCTTGAGTTGCTCCTTCAACTCACCTCCT
Source organism: Pedobacter sp. 01N416 (assembly GCF_056399685.1). NCBI lineage: Bacteria > Pseudomonadati > Bacteroidota > Sphingobacteriia > Sphingobacteriales > Sphingobacteriaceae > Pedobacter > Pedobacter sp. 01N416. The sequence continues at coordinate 9,478 of NZ_JBFTRT010000300.1, read as the reverse complement.
GAACATAACGTGTCATGAAAATGTTGGAGAAATTCACCTCTGGAATTTATAAATTCTGGCAGTTTATTTTTAAATAGTTCTGCATCTTGTTCAATATCGAAACGGTTTTTAGACTGCGGATTAATCTTATTGCCATTTTGTACTAGGATGGTAGTTAAATTTTGAACCCAATCTTTGAACACATCTCCAGTTAGGCTTTCAAATAATACATGCAGTAGAAGAACGTTCTTATAAGCGATAACTTCAAAGGGAACCCAGTTTGCTGAAGATGCCAAAAAATCATAGGCAATCTTATATTTCAAATCTTCCAGAGAGCTTGCTTCACCGATTGATTTGGGTTCCAACTGATTGATGAAGTCAGCTGATGATAAATGTTCTRCAATTTTGCTGCAGCCGGATCCCAATCGGCCCGTTAAGCCTATGATAGTAAAATCATTCCTTAAGGAATAAAATTCTGTTAATTTCATAAAGAGTTTTGTTAATTTCCAGCAATGCTACAAAATTTCTTCGAAAATAGATGTGCATGAAGAGGAATAGCAACAATAACTCAGTATATTTTTAAGAAATAAATTGATAGGCTTAACATTCCGTGAAACAATTCCATTATATAACATTTTACATTTGACGATGGCTGCGTATTTCAGCCGAAAATGTCCCTTTGTTTCGGACTAAGCTGAGCACCTATTTGATTATTGGATAAAACATATTTGGTTGCTTTCCCTCTGAACAGATACACATTGGATCAAAATCCATTTTTCCTGTAGCTTTAGTGGTGTAATCCATTCTACCAGCAGATTTACCTTCAGTGTTGCCTCACTGATCAAAATTCTTATGTGGAAAAGGAACAATATTGTGTTTATTCCGCAATCCATTTGAAGTTATTTAGGCTGATTCAATTTTAATATTTATTCTTTCAGCCATTTCCTCGATTAAATTTTTACTGGCAGAAAATAAGTACTTAGTTATATAATAAGTTTGTGCTTGATTGATCTTTTCTACGAAGCTTGGGGGTACTTTAGCGAATGTTAGTAGCTTCTGGCTTCTATCTCCGACAAAATCTTGATCAAATATAACTGTCGCAATGCCCAAACAAAGGGAAGGCGTATGGGCATGAAAAACATTATATTTTCTGCAAATTTAGTATTATGCACTTTATCACTATCATCAACTGAAGCGCCAGGGTTGTCAGTAGTAATGAATTGATTATCAGATTCAAAGATCATCCACTGGTATTTGAAGAGCCTATTGATAATTTGCAGATGTATGTCTGAAACCGCTTTGTTTTGTCCAATGAGGGTAGTAATGTGCGAATTCTTTGTATAATTGTCATTTGTCATCAATTCTTCCCGCATTCTGTCCATTGTAGCCAACATTTCTTCTTTAGTGATATTTAAGAAAGCCGATACATCTACATTTTCAAGCTCTTTCCTATATCCATTAAACAGCTTATCAATCACACCTTCTTTTTTGTCCTCAATTGCCGTCTTTCTGAAATGCTGATTACGCATCTTTATATCTATGATGGCATAGAGAAAAAGGAACGCATCAGAAAATGATAAAGAAGTTGTTTTACTTTTAATTTGTGTCAATAACCTAGGGTACTCTCTTTCATATTTGTGAAACTGATTCTCAACGTGGAAGGGATCTAAATCTTCTAAGTCTTTAAATCTTTCCTTTAGTTCGTCCTTTATAGTATAGAAATCGGGTATCTTACAAACCTCAACAGGAAATTTAGGCTCGTCAAATACCTTCTTTTTATATTTAAGATAGTCCAAATTAAGAGTATGTAATTTTCCGTCATCATTACAAAACTCCTTTAAATAACATTGTGGCAGAAAGTGTTGCTTCATCATTGTATCAGTAAGACCCTCACTAAATATGCCCCTTAAATGGCAAGTAATAGTTACAAGATACTATAAAAACCACGAAAATAACCGCAAATGGTAAAGGTGGTTTCAGTAACAATAAATAGTTATTTTTGATAGGAGTTATAGTAAAATAATCCCTTAAAATAATTTAAAACCAAATAGATGCAGGAAACGCTCTATATAATAGGCAATGGATTTGACTTGCATCACGGCGTAGCTTCAAAGTATTCCGATTTTAAGTCATATTTGGCAAAGCATGATCGCGATCTTTTATATGCATTGGAGAACCTATATGATTGTGATGATATGTGGGGAGACTTTGAAAGGAATCTATTGACAATTTCCAGGGAAACCTTTATCAGGTATATAAACCCTTTGTTACCAACCAATGAAGTAGACGATGATGATTTTACCTATGCAGAACTGTTCTTTCCGCAAGACCAGGCCGGAAACTTAGTTGATGAACTTACGGAAACTTTAAGGAAACGCTTCCATCAGTGGATCAGGACATTGAATATGCTCACTGGATATAAACAGAAGATCATAAAAGTTGACAATAACGCCCTTTTCCTGTCCTTCAATTATACCGATTTTATCGAGACAGCCTATAGTGTACCCTCCCATCAAATTTGTTATTTACATGGCAGGAAGTCGGATAAGATTGGAAGCATTGTTTTAGGGCATGGAGAAAATCCTGAAAACAGCTTAGAAAACTGGCTTAAGGAGAATGATAAAAAACATAGATTTCAACCCCGGTTAAAGAATAAAAGAAATAAATACTATAACAATTCAAATCCTACTTATCTGGCCTATTTTCTTGAGGATGAGAGTAGCGGTAACTGGGGCTCAGAGGCAAGGTATCACGCTATAAATTTCGCGGTAGAAAGAATAGAGGATTATTATGAACAATCATTTAAGAACTTTTATAAAGTGCTACAAACGCACAAGACCTTTATTTTATCGTTGAATAAAATAAAAAGGATTATTGTAATGGGGCATTCGCTATCCAAAGTTGACATGCCTTATTTTGAGAAAATTTTAGAAGTGAACGACAACCCAAAAAATATTAAATGGGAAGTTAGTTTCCATTCTGATGTTAATTTAGATAGAATAAATGAGTTTGAAAAAGAACTCAATATTAATCCAGGCCAAGTTGAAAAATTCAAACTAGGTGAACGTTTATTATCTTAAAAATGGTGAATATTATCGGTCTAAAATGTTGTTTATTGTTATATAAATATCTTGGATATTTGCCAGCTTTTTGGTTGAAAAGTAGTGGGGTGAAGGCTCCCAAACTTTACCGGACTACTTAAAATCCTTTACTCTTTTATGAAACCTTTGATTTTCAAATCCTGAATTATTGGCTCAATAAGCCGTAAATAGCCCTCTAAATGCCGAAAGTATTCCTGTTGAATGGTACCGAGCCGGAAAGATAGTTTTCAAAACATTCTTTCCGGTTTTTTATGAGCTAAATCACTGTTTGTCATGTATGTAAACTATTTTCTCCGAACTTTGCTAAATTTTTAGTTCTAAAATAATCCGATGAAGGTTCGTTTTTAAACACCACCTTCCCGAGCTACAGAAATTATTCATCCTTCTCTTTGGGCATTCTGCTGATAAACTAAAAGAACTTGCCCGATCGTTTGGCAGAAAGAATAAAAGCACAAACGAACAACATCTTTAGATGTCTTTATGCAGGATGCAGCAGGATGGTTGGGCGCGCCGCGTTTTATATAYTAACCGGAAATAAACCAGCAGCTATATAACATCCATTTTTATTAAAAATGGAGTCAATTTAAAGATCGATGAAGGTGTTGAAATTTTGGGTAGCCAGAACATTAAAGATTATCCTGAAATTGATACTCGTGTGGCCGGCATCGAAATGAAATGGCCTGCGGCGCTAATCAACATTCTAAAACAAGATAAAGCTTCAATTTCGGGCAAGGGATTGATTAATGCCCAGGGCAAACCATTTTGGGAATACTACTGGAATTTAAGAAAAGAATATGACCCGAAAGGCTTAAGGTGGATTGTAGATTATGATGCCAAACGCCCAAGAACGATACTGGTCGAATCGGCCAAGGATGTGGTCATCAAAGATATTCATGTGCAACAGGCTGGATTTTGGACCGTACAGATTTTGTACTCTTCTTATGTAACGGTAGATCATATTACCATTCGGAACAATGTAGATGGCAGTGGCCCGAGTACCGATGGGATTGACGTCGATTCTTCGTTATGGACACTGATTGAAAATTGCGATATCGATTGTAACGACGATAATTTCTGCCTTAAAGCTGGTCGCGATTGGGATGGCCTAAGGGTAAACCGACCAACCGAATACGTGGTGATCCGCAATTGTGTGGCGCGTAAAGGAGCAGGCTTACTTACTTTGGGCAGCGAAACTTCGGGCAGTATCCGGCATGTGTGGGCCTCCGATCTGGTAGGCTATGGAACGGGTAACGCGATTAATATTAAATCGGCCAAAACAAGGGGAGGTACAGTAGAAGACGTGTATTTCGGTAACATTACTATGCATGGTGTGGGCAATGTGATTCAGGTAAATCCAAACTGGAATCCTTCTTATAGTTATTCTACTTTACCAGCTGGATACCATCCAGATTCTATCCCCGCGCATTGGACCRAACTTTTAACCCATGTAGAACCGGCAAGCAAGGGTATACCTAAAATACAAAACATCAATGTGTTTAATGTTACCGCTACCAGTGCTAAAAAGGCAATCAATGCCATTGGTTTTTCAGAAACCATATTGAAAAACTTTAACCTCTCCAAGCTGAAAATAGAAGCAGCTACTGCCGGAACGATCGATTTTGGACAAAACTGGACTTTTGATCGGGTGAATATTACAACGGCAGACCAAAGCGCATTGAAAGTAAGTAATTCAGTAAGTGTAAATCCTTAGCTGTTTCGAAAATGAAAAGATTTTACAGTTTATGTTTCTGCTTCAGTTTATCAGTGAGCACACTTTTTGCACAGGAACTTTATCCACCAACCTTAAAATCAGGAACCTGGCACAATGAAGATGCAAGTTTACGTTACCGTCCAGAGGGAAGAGATTTTGTTATCCATAACGGTACAAGAAGGTTTACCAGAGCATTATACGGAACCAATACTGCATTTCGGGTCGAGGCTGGCGATCTGCCTGAATTTGCTTTGTATATGCCAGCTATGGGGGGAAACCTGCAGTTTGGCCTACTTGATGGCAATAACAGCAAATGGCTGATTAAGGCAGCAGATATTACCGCCAGGTATCGTCCAGGATCGATGATTTACACGATAAAAGATCCATTGCTGGGAAATGGTACCTTGCATTTAACCCTCCTTGCATTGAGCAATAGCGATGGTATAGTGTTAAAAGCCCGTTTCGAAAATGTGAAAAAGGGTGTAGAGCTGCTTTGGGTTTTCGGTGGAGCAAGTGATAAAAAGTTTAGCCGGAGTGGCGATATGGGGGTGGATCCCGAATCTTCTTTTTACCTCGAGAAACAAAACTGCAAGGATAATTTATTTACGGTTACAAAAAACAGTTTCGAGCTTCAATATGCTAAAATCAAAAAAATAAGCGGAATTTTTCCTGCCGAAATCAGGATTGCGGATGCAGCCGATCTATCCTCCCCATTAAACTTAGATCAATCTAAAACACAGCAAAATCCAGTAATTACCGGAAAAATAAGCATAGAAAATGGTAAAGATTTCTATGTATTGATCCAAAATCCTGAAAAAGACAATGCTCCTAAAAACTGGGATAGTGCTACCCAATTTATAGAATCAGAAAAGAAACGTAAAATTTTAGCCGATCGGGTACAGGTTGATACGCCAGATCCCTTTTTCAACACCATCGGTGGTACTTTGGCGATGGCTTCGGATGGGATTTGGGAAGCGCCATCTTATATGCACGGTGCCATAGGCTGGCGGATGCGTTTGCCCGGTTGGCGTGGACCTTATACTGCCGATCCACTAGGTTGGCACGATCGGGCAAGAATACATTTTGATGCCTACGCCAAATCGCAGGTGCTCAATCCCGAGAATGGACCTGTTTTGGCCGATACTGCTTTTAACCTTTCACGATCAAAAGAGGCCATGGGGACTGCAATGTTCAGCAATGGTTACATCAGTCGTGAGCCAGATGGGAAATCGATCAGACCGCATCATTACGATATGAACCTGGTGTACATCGATCAACTGCTCTGGCATTTCAACTGGACTGGCGATTTAGCTTATGTGAAAGAAATGTGGCCGGTAATTAAAAGGCACCTGGCTTGGGAGAAAAGGGTATTTGATTCTGATGATAATGGTCTTTATGATGCCTATGCAGCCATTTGGGCAAGCGATGCATTGCAATATAGTGGCGGAAGCGGAACACATAGCTCAGCTTATAACTACCGCGCGAATTTAATTGCCGCTAAACTTGCCCATTTAATTAATGAAGATCCAGGTCTTTATCAAAAAGAGGCCGACAAAATATTAAAAGCCATGAATACCCAACTCTGGATGCCAGAAAAAGGCTGGTATGCAGAATATAAAGATGCATTAGGTCTACAGCAATTGCATCCGGCTGCAGGTTTATGGACGGTTTATCATAGTATAGATTCAGAGGTTCCGGATGCTTTTCAGGCCTGGCAGAGTTTAAGATATGTTGATACCAATATCCCACATATCCCGGTAAGGGCAAAAGGACTCGAAGATAAAGGTTATTATACCCTATCAACCACAAACTGGATGCCTTACGAGTGGTCGTTAAACAATGTGGTTTTAGCCGAAGTTACCCATACGGCACTGGCCAACTGGCAGGCTGGTAGGACCGAAGAGGCCTTTAAGCTTTGGAAAAGTGAATTGCTTGCAAGCATGTATATTGGAGGAAGTCCGGGTAATTTCGCCCAGGTTTCCCGCTATGATGCCATTTTAGGGGAGTCGTACCGCGATTTTGGTGATCCGGTAGGCATTAATTCCCGAACACTCGTTGAAGGGCTTTTTGGTGTGGTGCCTGATGCGCTGAATAAAACCTTGCTCATCAGACCAGGTTTACCACAAGAATGGGGTCACGCGGCCATAAACATTCCTGATCTTTCATTTTCTTTTAAACGGAAAGGATTAGTGGATACCTATGAGCTATTGCCGAGATTTGCCATTAGGCTCGGACTTAAAATGCGCATTAAAGCCAGAAGCAATCAATTAAAATCGGTTAAGATTAATGGAAAAGCAGTAAAATGGAAAAATGTAGCCGACGCAATTGGCTTACCCGAAATCGAGATTGAAAGCGCAGTCGCAAAAGATTATTTGGTTGAATTGATTTGGGGAGGTGAAACCTTAAATCCACCCAAAATTAACGTGGCCTATACCGCGGGTTCGAAAATGGAAGTCGATTTTGGTAAAGCTAAAATTGTTAAAGTATTCGATCCACAGCAGGTGCTTAACAATATAAATACAAGTGAAAGTAAACTTAGCGCAAATCTTCAGGGCGAACCAGGTGACCGTACCTTCTTTGCCCAGATTAAGAATGGTCCGTTCACGTATTGGTTTCCTGTTTGTTTCAAATTGGAGGCGGCGGTGAAAAAGCCAGATCAAATTTTAGATTTAACTGCTAAAGAATGGACAGGTAAAAGGCTCGAAACACAAGATTTATCGACTTATTTTAACGATCAGGTTGGTGAGATTTTTAACCATAAATACCTGTCTCCACGGCCACAAACCACAACTTTACAATTGGCCTGGCAAGGTATTGGCGATTGGACGCACCCTAAACTAAAACCCGAAATTAATGATATGGGTTTGCGTAAACTAGCAGGCAATAAAGGCGGATTTTCATTGGCTTCTGGAGTGGTTTTTAAAACACCATCAGATAGCACTTTAAAAAATATCATTTACACCTCTCTGTGGGACAATTTTCCCCGAAAAGCAGAAATTCCACTTTCTGGTAAAGCAAGCGGTGTATTTTTCCTTTTGGCCGGGACAACTAACCCCATGCAAAGCAGAATGGATAACGGCGAAATTACGGTTCAGTATACCGATGGATCTACCCAAAAACTGTCCTTACGTAATCCCGAAAATTGGTGGCCAATTGAGCAGGATCTTTTTACGGATGGTTTTGCTTTCGATACCGGCGCAGAACGGCCTGTACGTGTACACCTCAAAACGGGTAAAATTGTAACCGCAAAAGATGGCGATAGCTGGAACGGAAAAGATATAAAAGGAGGTGCAGCAACAGCTCTGGGCCTAAAGCTTGATCCTAACAAAACACTGGCTAAGCTTACCTTATCTGCGCTTTGTAATGATGTAATTATTGGTTTAATGGCTGTAACCCTGGTTCGTTAGTTTTTTTTAATAATGTGCTATAAAAGCTGGATATCGAAAAAAATAATATTGCCGATCATAACGATTTGCTTGTCTTTTTTTTCTGCTTTTTCACAATTGAAAAGCAATATCGCGCATTATTCTACCGAAGATGGGCTTTCGCATGATGGTGTGCTCTGCATTACCCAAGACCGCGACGGTTTTATGTGGTTTGGTACTTTTGATGGTCTAAACCGTTTCGACGGGACAAATTTTGTGGTTTACAAAAGTAGGCCCGGCGATAATTCTAACCTGCGAACTAACAAAATAAGAGAAATTGTAGAAGATAAATCGGGTTACCTGTGGGTAAAAACCTACGATTTTAAGATTTATCGTTTCGATAAGYGTACCGAACAATTTTTACCCGTTTCTGATGGCCCTTTTAAAGCATTTTTTAAAGATCAGGTAATTATCGACCATATGGTGCCTGATACTAAAAATGGCGTTTGGTTGCTAACTGAAAATCAAGGGCTTTTATATGCTGCAAATAACTTTAAAGGACAACCCGACATCATACAGTTTGCTAAAGAGCAAAAGCCTGGCAGACAAATTAAAGGAAACGCTGTGAAATTCAGGTGCCGCGATGAAAAGCAAAGGATCTGGGTAGGCACCGAAGGCGGATTGAACTGTCTACAAGGGAATAAAAATGGTAACTATCAAGTGCTCAGGTTTTCTGCGCCTATAGAAAAAATGCTTTCTTCTTATGCTGTTAACTGTGTTGCTCAAAGCAAAGAATCACTTTATTTTGGCACTGGTGATGGGAATTTGTTAATCTACGACTTAAGGACGCAATCTTTTCAGGTTAAACAGATTAGTAAGGGAACTGCGTTTAATTCCATTTGTTATTCAAAAGCAGGTCTGATTTATATTTCTACCATGGGGAAGGGAATGCTCACAGTTGATCCAATCAGTTTTAAAGTAAGCCAATCTGGAAGCAAAGAAAATTATTTATCCCTTAACGAAGACCATTCAGGATTAATCTGGATTGAACCACAGGAAAATGGAATTATAAAGTACGATCCTAAAACACAACAATATAAATATTTCAGTCAAAAAAGAGATTTCAATTTCTCGAGTCGCGATTATAGCGTAGTTGCCGATGCAAACGGGATATTATGGGTAAGCATGAAAGGTGGCGGTTTCGGCTATTATAATCCACAGCKCGACGAGATTGATTATTTTTATGATCAGCCTGGCTCTTCAGACCAAAAGTTTTCCAATATCATTACGAGTTTATATGTAGACCAGTTTATATGTAGACC
>NZ_JBFTRT010000299.1:0-5844 GCF_056399685.1 Pedobacter sp. 01N416 | reverse complement strand
GCATTAGTAGAACTTAGAATTTTCAGGGATGACCATCATTTTTCGATAACATTTGCACCGGTCAACCGGGATTGGAATCAAGATACAACTGAAATACACACCGTTGACCTTTTAATGGCTTTGGTAATACACGAACTTGACGGGTTATTGTTTAAGAAGCTATACCCAAGTTCGGTCAGCTTCGCCAGATCGCTGGATAACCATGAAGAATATGAGCGTGTCCTTCGCTGTAAACCAGAGACGAATGCAAAAACCACTCAAATTTCATTTGATATTGCCTACTGGAACGAAAGAATTATAAGATCAAAACACGAACACCAGCAAGTTCTGCTTTTGGAAGAGGGTCTCTGGCAAAATACGCATGTATCTGAACAGGCATTAAAAAAGCGTATCTATAATTACATACGGTCAAACTCGTATCTAAAAATGGTTACCCTTGAAGATATTGCATGTAACTTTAATCTCAGTCCGCGTACACTCCAGCGTAAATTAAAAAGTGAGGAGATCAATTTTCAGCAGCTAGCTGATGAAGCCCGTAAAAACCTTGCTTTAATGTATTTGAAAGATGATTCTCTTCAGATAAAAGAAATATCTACCATGCTTGGCTACAATGAAGTAAGCGCATTTATACGTGCATTTAAACGATGGACAGGAACGGCACCCACTGATTATCAAAAAAAAAATGCTCCTCTCATAGTAAAAAAATCCTGACCAAAAAGAACCGAACTTTGAAGGTCATATTCTAGCGCAAGTCTTAGCGCCACAAGCACAAGCAAAGGCCTGACTTGTGCTTTAGTCAAATCAATATATTAATCTCTTAAGAAAATTTTAAAGCACAAGTCAGCCAACAACATTGCCCTAGCTACTAAGACTTGCGCTAGTAAGCGTAAATATGGGTGCAATGGCTAACTGCTGTTGTACCCATATTTATATTCCTCCCTTTATAGTGTTCTGGATATCATCATTTCACCATTCCACTGCGCTTCATCCGATAGCTATCGGATCGAAAAGATAATCGATTTTTGGTATCAAGGTTAAAAATCTACATGATAATCTTTGGAGAACGGTTTTGCTGCCCAGGCTTTTTTCGATGTCCACTCTGCCGAAGGTGCGGCCCAAAATTCGTCGTTAGCTGGTAAACCCAAAGGAAGGAATGATAGTGTAGCCATATACAAACTCCCTGTAGAGGTATAATAATCTGCTATTTCCGGATCATGCCCGCAAAAGCCAAGCTGTAACCATCCTTTTGAGTCAAAAGTTCCAGGGATATCATATATGTTCTGTTTTACTTTAGTTAAGGCAGAACGCACTTGAGCTGGCTGAATGGTGGCTGGTAACTTATGCATTAAAGCAATTTGGCTTAAAGCCTGAAAAGCACCTGTTCTATAGGTAATTGAACGCCCAATTGGTGGATAGGTTCCTTCAGGAGAAATCATGCGCTCTTGCCCTACTACATAACGTTGCATCCTTTTTACGGCAAGATCATACCGTTCTTTTTTGATTAGGTTTTTATCGAGCATAATAGCTAGCGTATCCACCATCATCGGGTGGATTACAAATGAATTGTAATAATCAAAAGCCATGTTTACGCCATCACCATACCAACCATCTCCTTTATACCAGGCGTTTAATGTATCTACTCCCTCATTCAAGCGGCTTTCATCGTGTGGTTCGCCAATCGATAATAAAAAGGCTTCGGTAATAGAACCAAATAACAACCAGTTATTTTTAAAGGGTTTTCTGTTTCTTAATGATTTAAACGAAACAATAATTTCGCGTTTTGTTTCTGGCTTTAACGGTTCCCATAGGGCTTTAGGTGCTCTTAAAAAAGTTTGTGCCAGGTAGGCTGAATCAACAATTGGCTGATAATCTTTGGTGAAATTTAGTTTATCAGGACTATTTGCCGCAAAACAGCTATCCAATCCCCGAATGGCCTGTAATTTCAGCTTGTTTCTTAAAACACCTWCGGTTGTGGTATCATCAGGTAACGAAAGCCAGGGTGCAATTCCGGCATAGGTACGGCCAACAGCTTCCAAATACGATACAGCAGGTGTTCTAGAGTCGAATTTCGGCGCTGTAACCACTGGCATATTTTTAATCAATGTTCCATTGGCTAAATTGGAAACAACGGGGCTGGCAATTTTATACAACAGTTTATACCAATATTCTCTGTCGTTTTTTGGTTGAGAACTTGTACTGTTATTAGTTTTTGTAGCGGATAAAATTTCGTTAGGATTAAACAGCCCAAATACTCCGGTTAGTGACAACGCGCCTATAAATTTTCTTCTTTCCATTTTGTGTGTGTTATAAATACCAGTTTTTGTAGCGCATTAGCGCCTCGAGATAGTAATAATCGGCGTAGCTTAGCGGAACGTCGACTTCTGATTTCAGCGGTAAAGCTCCTGTACTGTGCATCAGTAAAAAACCGCCGTTTTCCCCCGGCTTTGCAGTATACGCATCAGATGAAAGTGAAATGATCATTTTTTTTGCTTCGTCTACATATAATTTTCGCTCGCTTTTTGTTGCATACTGTCCTAATTCTAACAAACCAGAAGCAATAACCGCAGCGGCAGATGCATCACGATAAGTATCTGGAATGTTCGGTGCGTTAAAGTCCCAATATGGAATCTGATCGGCAGGCATATTCGGGTGGTTGATAATAAATTTGGCGATGTTTTTTGCCTGATTAAGATAATGTTTGTTCTTGGTAAAACGGTACATCATGGTGTAACCATATAATCCCCAGCCCTGGCCGCGGCTCCAGGCCGATTCGTCAAATGCGCCCTGGGCCGTACCCCTTTTAAGTACTTTGCCAGTAGTCATATCGTAATCTACTACATGGTAAGAACTATAGTTTGGCCTGAAATGGTTTTTAAGCGAAGTATCGGCATGATTGATGGCAATTTTCTTGTATTTCGGATCGCCACCATGATCAGACACCCATGCCAACAGCTCCAGGTTCATCATATTATCAATAATAACAGGGCCTTTCCATTGTTTACTGCTATTCCACGATTGGATTACGCTAGCAGCCGGGCGGTAGCGCGTTGCAAGCGAAGCTGCAGCGGTATCGATGGTTGGTTTATATCGCGCATTACCTGTAATGCGGTAGGCGTTGCCGAAACTACAGAACATCATGAAACCTAAATCATGGTTTCCGGTATAATGTTTCTCCTTCTCTAGTACGACAAGGCGTTTTTCTGCCTCTTTTAAGGTGCCAGAATCTTTAGTGTATTCGTAAATATAAAGTAGTGAACCTGGGTAAAAACCACTGCACCACCATTTGGTATCGCTCGTTTCCAGCTTATTATTTTTTGCATAATAGGTTTTCGGCATGCGGTCTGCCGGTGTGTTTTTGGCCAGTAACTGATATTGTTTCTGTGCAAATTCAAATTGCCTGTCGAGCAGATTTTTCATCACTTTTTTTTCATCAGCTGCCTTTTGTGCATGAGCAATTACTGCTGTGGCCAGAAAACATATGGTGAACAATAATTTCTTCATAGGTTAGGTAAACTTATATAATTCATTTTGTGTAAGCCTTAACATAGGCTTTTGATGTTGGTTGCGGCAAATTTGTGCTTTTACAAGTTTAAAAGAGGTGAAAATCGGAAATGATAGGGTAGAAAATCGGAAATCAACTACCTTTTGGAGTTAATTTTACAACAATCCATTTTACTGAACTTGTTTTAGGCAGTTGACCGTTTCTTTTGAAAAATAATGCCCAATGATTGGCTATAAGATTTTGAAATTTGTAAAAACGACTGCCTCCCCCATCGGAGAACGGCCTTTCTTTCAATTTCATCGGTCTTTAATCAATGTATATTGATTAATGGTACTGGATTTCATTATGCTTATCTTACTGAAAGTCAATTGATTTTTAACTCAGCATAGTGTTTAATAAACCAGGTTAATGCCGGGTTTTTATTCGATTCTTTATAAGCCAGTACTACCTCTGTGTTGACCGGAATAGCATCAAATTCAATAAAAGATACTTTCAACTGTGCATATTGTTTTTTTAACGACAATGGCAAAATAGATACACCCAGGCCCGCTTCTACCAGTTGTAATATAGAGTGTACATTGTTTGCCTCGTGTGTAATATCGGGACTAAAGCCCATCCGCTGGCAAATTTGCATAAGTTTCTCGTTATACTGCGGTGCAAAATCTTTATTAAAGAATATAAACGGGCTTTTCTTCAAAAAATCAGTAAGTCCGTTCTTCGCATCAATTTTTTGGTCTGTTAAAGGAATAACCACCACAAATGGATCAAAAAACAAAGATTCTACTTTCAATTTTTCCGATAAAACCGGTGCTCTTAAAATCCCCACATCTAAACCACCATGTTCTAGCTCTTTAATTTGAGCAAGTGTAGGCACTTCGAACAAACTCGTTTTCAAATAGGGAAATTCCTGGTGCATTAATTTTAAAATTTCTGCCAGGTGCGATTGGTAAACCGAACTGATGTAGCCAATCTTTAATTCGCCGCTAACACCTTCATGAATTTTACGAACCACTTCTTTACTCTCTTCCAGTTTGGCAAACATGGCATCTACTTCAGCCTTAAAATACTTTCCGGCATTTGTTAATGCAACCCGCTTATTACTCCGGGCAAACAATTGTACTTCAAGTTCTTCTTCCAGTTCTTTAATCTGCCTGCTCAAAGGGGGCTGCGAGATAAAAAGTTTTGCTGCAGCCTTGGTAAAATGAAGTTCTTCTGCAACAGTTTTAAAATACAACAGATGTCTGAGTTCCATATTTATAATACTTAATAGGTATCGTTTTATGCTAAAATTGATATTTTACAAATATGACCAACAGCGCTAACTTTACAAAAAAATTAAAGCAATGAGTAAAGATTATTCGCACAAGGCAACAAATGAAGAAATTAAAACAAGGTTTGATAACGATGTAGAACGTTTCTCGAACTTAGAGAGTGGACAACAAACCACCATCGATGCGTCACTTACCATGGAGCTTTGCACCGGAGCAGCCAAATACATAAATCCGAATGCAAAAGAACTGTTGGATATTGGATGTGGTGCGGGGAATTATACGTTAAAAATGCTCAGTAAAATTCCAAACCTTAACTGTACACTTAACGACTTAAGTTTACCGATGCTGGAACGGGCAAGCGATAGGGTATCGGTACAAACTACCGGAACAGTAACCGTTATACAGGACGATATGCGTAACCTTAATTTACCGGATAATCATTTCGATATTATACTTGCYGCTGCAACATTTCATCATTTGCGCACGGATGCCGATTGGGAACTTGTTTTTACTAAAGTTTACCAGGCTTTAAAACCCGGAGGCAGTATCTGGATTTCAGACCTCATTGCACACGATTCCGTTTTGATCGATAATCTTTTTCAAGATCAATACGGGGCCTACCTTGAAACACTTGGTGGTGCAGCATATAAACAGAAAGTATTTGATTATATTGAATATGAAGATACCCCTCGCTCTTTAAACTATCAACTGGCATTATTGCAAAAAGTTGGGTTTAGCGTTACCGAAATTCTGCATAAAAACTCTTATTTTGCTTCATTTGGAGCGATAAAATAATCAAAAAGAGGTTGTATAATAAAGGCGATTTCAGCCCAGGTGCTGTCATGTTGAGCCTGTCGAAACACCTTAAAGCGTATTTAAACAGGTCCTTCGACAAGCTACCATTGACAGACCCCTGTAGAAAAATCGTCATCTCCTTTGGTTTATCGGACTGATTTTTCTTCTTGTAAATAGTATTACAAGAAGAAAGCTTGGTAAGCGTTTAAATAAAAGGCAGGGTGAACTTCCGTCATCTCTAGTTCACAGAACTTGTGGTCGTATTAGTCCCTGCCT
>NZ_JBFTRT010000298.1:0-5844 GCF_056399685.1 Pedobacter sp. 01N416 | reverse complement strand
GCACAACTGTTCTACAGTGATTCACCTCAGCAAAATCCGGTAGCAGCCTCATTCGAAACCAGGAATGATTACCGGATCAGCAAAACCATTGTGGATAAACTTTTTGCACTAAATGATCCTAGGTTACCAGTTTATGCAAGCAAAACTGATAATGCTACACCTCAAACGTATGTAGGCATTCCGAATGGCTCAACAAATTCAGAAGCCAGTGCAATAGGTTTGGCAAATTCTTCCAGACCAGGAACTTATTTTTTAGCACCAAAAGCACCTGCTGTGATTTTTAGCTATGCCGAACTGCTTTTTGATAGGGCAGAAGCAGCTGCAAGAGGTTTTACTGCCGAAAATGCCGCTGATCTGTATAAACAGGCCATCAGGGCATCATTTGATCAATACAGTATTGGTGGAAGTGTTGTTGATGATTATATTAATCAGACTTCAATACAATATGATGCAGGTAATTATAAAAAATCAATCGGTGAACAAAAATGGATCGCTTTATTTGGTCAGGGGTTAGAAGCCTGGACAGAGCAGAGAAGGTTAGATTATCCGCAATTAACTGCATCTGTTAATACCGTGTTGAATGGCAAAATTCCGGTACGTTTTATTTATCCAGGTTCTGAACAATCGTTAAACGGACAGAATTATAAAAATGCGGTGAGCAGTCAGGGTGCAGATTTATTAACCACCAAACTTTGGTTTGATGCTTTTTAATCCGATAGTGGTAATAGTGGTGTCAGATGTTGCCATCTGACACAAAAAACAAAAACGTCCCGGTTTAAATCGGGACGTTTTTGTTTGAAATTTTAAAGAAAGAGGTATCTCGTGTGTTGGAGTTCCTGCTTTCTTCCAGGTATTCATCTGGCTAAGTCTTCGGCAGCATTACTTGCCCTGTTTTTCAGATCTTCGGTATATCCTTTTGCTTTATCTACCCATCCCGGAGCCTTATCCAATAGCTCATCAACTATCGATTGGCCGGTAATTGGATCTTTCTTCGTGATATATTTTACACCGGCATAAACTGCGGCGCCAATAATTGCTGTTTTTAAAATTCCCATGTTCTTTCTTTTTTTTCTTAATTAAACATTTTGAGACCGTTAAAAGTTTTAGACAATTTCTTATACCGGTTGTTACATATTGTTGTTGCATGGCGCATTTTTATTCCGCTCATTTAACATTATTTTGTCGCTGTACTGCAGGATATTACGTATAATACGCTATTTATTCATTGCAATTACTAAAGTTAATAATGCCGGATAATAACAGCTGGCTTCACATTAAAAAAAGAATTTAGCTCGTTTCTCAGTTCCAAATGATTGCTTTTTAAGCAAGTAATTGCGTGGCCGGCTTGCCTCGCCATGATGAATTTTCTTAAATGCCATCGATAAACATCTGGTATGGCGATAAAAATTTTACAGATTATCACTATTAAATTTATATATTTCGAGCAAATTAACCTCCAGTAAATCGATTAAACCAAATATTGCTGCATGAATAAGAAAAAGCTGTTCAATGAAATTAAGGAGTTGAGCATCATAAATTCTTTCTCGAAACACGAACAGCTTGTACAGAGAATCATCAATGGCCTAAACCATAAGCTGATTGCTAAGGGAGATATTTTGCCTTCACCCGATTAACATTGAAAACACAAATGAACAAGTCAGATCAAATTACCGGTTACATCAAGCATGGGGCATTGGCGATTACCATTTCACTCTTTACCGTTGGCAATATTAACGCCCAAACCATTATTCCTATTGAAACCGCGCACAATGCCGTGGTATTACAGGCCGATGTAAAGAAAGATGTAAACACTATCTTTTTTGGAAAAAAACTGGCAAATAAGCAAGAATACGCCCAAGTTACTGCGCAATATAAACAGACTGAAGATTATACTGGTCAGCTAAATTCGGTGTATACACCTTCAGGATCAAGGAATTTGGTAGAACCAGCTATTAGCGTTACCCATGCCGATGGCAATAACTCACTCGATCTGAAATACGTTGATCATACCGTAACGGCTATTGATAATAATGTGAGTCTACTTAAAATCAGGTTGAAAGACCCGGTTTACAATTTCGAAGTCACCATGTTTTATAAGTCTTTTTATAAACAAGATGTAATAGAACAATGGACGGAGATTAAACATAATGAGAAAGGTACAGTGGTATTACATAAATACGCCTCGGCCAATCTGCACTTAAAATCACCACGTTTTTGGTTAAATCAGTATCATGGCGATTGGGCCAAAGAAATGCAGCCAGAACAAAGTGAAATTACCCATGGTATTAAAACTTTGGATAGCAAACTGGGTACGAGGGCAAATTTGTTTCAACCTTCTGTTTTTATGATTTCGTTAGATAAGCCTGCTGAAGAAAATGAAGGCAATGTTTTGTATGGTGCGATGGAATGGAGCGGTAATTTTAAGATCGATCTTGAGCTGGATTACCAGGATAACCTCCGCATTATTGCCGGAATGAACAATTATGCTTCGCCATACAGCTTAAAGCCAGGTGAAGTTTTTACAACCCCTGCTTTTTTGTACACTTTTTCTGATCAGGGAAAAGGAGACGCCAGTAGGAAATTGCAAGATTGGGCACGTAATTATAAGATATTAGATGGAAAGGGTAGCAGATTAACCCTTTTGAATAACTGGGAAGCTACTTATTTCGATTTTAATGAACAAAAATTGGCCGATTTGTTAAAAGATACCAAAAAACTGGGTGTCGATTTCTTTTTACTTGATGATGGTTGGTTCGGGAACAAATATCCACGTAACGATGATCATGCCGGGCTTGGCGATTGGCAGGAAAACAAGAAGAAATTGCCAAACGGAATAGCATCTTTAGTAAAAGAGGCCGATAATGTAGGAACCAGATTCGGAATTTGGATAGAACCCGAAATGGTTAATCCTAAAAGCGAACTTTATGAAAAACATCCAGATTGGGTGGTAAAACAGCCGAACAGACCTGAATACTATTTTAGAAACCAATTAGAGCTCGATCTGAGTAACCCAAAAGTACAGGATTTTGTTTTCGGTGTGGTAGATGGTCTGTTTACCAAAAATCCTAAACTGGCTTACATTAAATGGGRTTGTAATGCCGTAATTTACAATGCATACTCCGCACATTTAAAAAATCAATCTCATTTTTACATCGATTATGTAAGAGGATTGTATAGTGTATTGCAAAGAATCCGTGCAAAATATCCAACTGTGCCTATGATGTTATGCTCTGGTGGAGGTGGTAGGGTAGATTATGCTGCCTTACAGTATTTTACAGAGTTTTGGCCTAGTGATAATACCGACCCATTAGAGCGCATATTTATGCAATGGGAATACTCTTATTTTTATCCGGCCATTAGTAGTTCCAACCATGTAACCGATTGGGGAAAACAGCCAATAAAATTCCGTACCGATGTAGCCATGATGGGTAAATTGGGTTTCGATATCGTAGTGAGTAAATTACCTGAAAAAGAGCTTCAGTTCTGTCAGGAGGCCATTAAAAACTATAATGATGTAAAACAAACGATCTGGCAAGGCGAACAGTATCGTTTGGCTAATCCACGTACCGGTAGCATAGCATCGATGTTATATGTAAATGCGCAAAAAACAGAAGGGGTAATTTTCAATTACCTGGTAAACTTCCGTTATGGTGAAAATAGTAAGTATCCGATTAAATTGAACGGTTTAGATGCGACAAAGAAGTACCACATTAAAGAAATTAACCTTTATCCAGGAACAAAATCATCAATAGATGCTACTAAAACCTATACTGGCGATTTCTTGATGAAAGTGGGCTTTAATCCTATTCTTAATGCTACAAGAACTAGTGTGGTGCTAAAATTGGAGGAAGCAAAATAGTACGGCTCGTCTTTAAATATAGTCCGTCATTGCGAGAAGGCTTTTTCAGCCGACGAAGCAATCTTACAACTATCACTGGTAGCGAGCACTTTAAGATTGCTTCGTCGTTCCTCCACGCAATGACGATTCTTCGCGAGGTAAGATAACAAAAGGATGCCTAATCCGTATTCTATGTGTTGGTGGCCCACCAAACAATTATCCTTAATTCAACTCTTACAATTGGTCATTCTGAATGAAATGAAGAATCCTTTAATTCACGATATAGGCCCTTCGACTACGCTCAGGGTGACAGACCAAGGGAGTCGACGGAAGACTTCAGACTACCGACTGAGGACTAACCTTCATCCTCTCCATTCATAAACGCCCGCGGACTTTTTCCAAATTGTTTTTTAAACTCCCTGCTAAAATATTTTGGATCGTTAAAGCCAACCTGATAAGCCACTTCATAAATGGTAAACCTATTTTGTTTAAACAGCTCCATCGCTTTCTTTAAACGGATCGATTTAACGAAATCATTTACGGAGAGGTTAGTAAGTTTTCTAATTTTTTTATACAAAATAGGCCTACTCATACCAACCATTGAAGCTAATTCAGATACCCCAAAATCTTCATCGGCGATATGTTCATCAATGTATTTTAAGAGTTTTAGCATAAAAGCTTCATCAATGGCATTTATGGTGAGCTCTTTCGGCTGTAAATGGATGTGTTTCAGGAATTTTTGACGCATTGTCTGTCTCGACATCAGTAGATTGYGAACATTCAGTAAAAGCAATTCAGGACTAAAAGGTTTGGTGATATAAGCATCGGCTCCTGTTTCCAAGCCGCTAACCTGGTGGATATGAGAAGAACGGGCTGTAAGGATAATAACAGGTATGTGGCTGGTCCGTTCATCTTCCTTAAGTCTGCGGCAAAGCACTATACCATCCATTATCGGCATCATAATGTCGCAGATAATCAGATCGGGCAGCGTTTCTACTGCTGTTTCCCAACCCATTAATCCATTTTCACTTTCCGCTATCTGGTAATGTTTGCCAACCAGTGATGTAATTAGTAGTCTGATTTCGCTATTGTCTTCCACCACCAATATGGTTTCGGTTGAAATATCAGTTTCTTTTTCGGATTTTAAAATTGCTACCGCTTGTTCTGCTTGTTGCGTATAGATATCAGGAAGGCTTGAATAATCTTTTACACCATCAAAAAGAGCCGTTTTAAAATGTGATTTCCCTTTCTTTAATCTTACGGTAAAGTTGGTGAAACCACGCTCGCCATTTTCAGCAGGTGTGCTTTCTACGGCAATATGCCCTYTGTGTTCCTCTACAATTGCTTTAGAAAGTGCCAAACCTATTCCCGAACCGATTTGATTTGAATGTTGCTCATCTACCTGGAAATAATCGCTAAARAGATTCTTTAAGCTTTCTGCAGGTATGCCCAACCCATTATCTGAAATGCTAATCGCTACTTCATTCTCCATTTCCAATAGAGAAACAGATATTTTGCCACCTTTATTGCAGAATTTAAAGGCATTAGATAACAGGTTAAACAATACTTTTTCGAGCTGCCGTTTATCAAAAAACAGACTGATGTTTTCCTGCTCGTGTACAAACTCGTACTGTATATCATTTGTTTGGGCGAGATGAGAGAAGGAGATGAAAATTTCGTTAATAAAATCGACAATATTATCTTCTGTAACATGTAGGGTAAGGTGCCCGGTTTCAGCTTTTCTAAAATCCATTAATTCGGTAATAAGCCGCATTAGCCTATTTGCATTATTTTTTATAGGAATAATCTGCCGATTTAGCTCGGTATCGGTTTGATATTGCTTAGAAAGATTTTCTAACGGGCCAAGAATTAGGGTAAGTGGTGTTCTGATTTCGTGGGCCACATAGGTGAAGAAATTCAGTTTCATTTTCTGGATGTCTTCCGTACGTTTAAGCAGGGCACGTACAAAAAGATAACGTACAATTAAAAACAGTAAGCCCGAAAAG
>NZ_JBFTRT010000297.1:0-8152 GCF_056399685.1 Pedobacter sp. 01N416 | reverse complement strand
CCCTAAACCCTAAACCCTAAACCCTAAACCCTCTACCTTATATATATGCTAAATCTTACCGCTCCAAATCCCATTTTCGCATTTTGAARAGCAGGGTTCTGTTTCAATMGGTTCCGAAAGCCCCGTTATCCGCTTTACTTCTCCCGATAGAAAAATCGGGATCGTGTTCGCTGCTACCGGGTTTAAGTAACTCAAAACTGTGCTTAAACTCAGTTTTCTAAACCCGACAGGCGGATACCAGCCCTGTGTGTAAGGCCTGCAGGCGTATGAGCATGTGGCGGGACTGGCACTGCGACGAACCACAGGCTTTGCTTTTCTGAAAAAAAAAACTAAATTTTTAAACACTGTTGAGTTGCTGGTTGTTTACCCTAAACCCTAAACCCTAAACCCTAAACCCTAAACCCTAAACCCTAAACCCTAATTGTACGCCAAATCTCACATCTCTTGTCTAATATCTCAAATCTCACCTCCCTAATCACTCGTCTCGAACAAAAAGCGTATTTTTGCAAATAATGGGAACACTAGTAGATTCAGGGATAAAGGGTTATAAAAATTACGGCACGCATTTGCGCGAAAAGTATAAAGGGCAGCGTGTATTTAAAGTAATTGTAGATGGTGGTTTTACCTGCCCCAACCGCGATGGGAGCAAAGGTTACGGTGGTTGTACGTATTGTAACGTAGATTCTTTTACGCCGGAGCCTTCGCGTAAAAATCCAAATATTAAAGATCAGCTTGCCGAAGGCATGTTAAGGGCTAAAACTTCTTATAAAGCTGATAAGTATATTGTTTATTTCCAGCCTAATACCAATACCTATGCACCAGTACATTATTTAAAGATGATGTATGATGAAGCGCTATCGATTAATACCGAAGATATTGTTGGTTTTGCTGTGGGTACACGTCCTGATTGTATCGATGCAGAAAAGGTAGCTTTGTTAGAAAGTTATACCGACCGCTTCGATGTAGATTTAGAAATGGGCATGGAATCGATTTATGATGAAACCCTCGATCAGATCAACAGAGGTTGCAGTCATGGCGAATTTGTTGCTGCTGTAGAACTTTTAAAAGATAGTAAGCTCGATCTGTGCGTGCATACCATTTTTGGCTTCCCCTGGGAAACCCGCGAGCAGATGCACGGCTACATTCATGAAATTAACCGTTTTCCGCAAATCAAGTTTGTAAAGTTCCATCACCTTCATGTTGTAGAAGGATCGATAATGGGCGCTAAGTATAAAAAGGAACCCTTTAAATTGTTTTCTCTAGAAGAATATACCGACTTACTTTGCGAATTAATCCCTTTATTACGTCCGGATATTGTTATTCAGCGGCTTTTTGGCATTTCGGATTGGGATTTGTTGATTGCGCCTAACTGGGGACTTAACAAATCGGCAATTCAAACCTATATGGATAAAGAAATCGAAAAAAGAGGAGTGGTTCAAGGATCTGCTTATTTTTCGTAAAAAGTTAAATTTTTTAACGATTTTTTTAAAAACCCATGAAATTTCATGGGTTTTTCTGTTAATGATCGGTTTTTTTAGTCAAAATTTTACAAATTTTGGGTAAAATCATATAAATGATGGTTAATATGTGATTTTGTTTTTATTAAAAACTTGTATTAAAATCCCCTGTATTTTTTGGTATTTTTATTTTTAAGGTTAATTTTTGTGTTGTTTTATAAAAATCACTTGTTTTTATTAAAATATTTCAATTAAATGGTGTAAAAACTACAATATGTCGTATTTTTAGAAAAATAAATCAAGCATATTTCAATTATTTAAACAATACAAACAAATTAAACTAAAAACTATGAGTAAATTCTCCTTTAAACAGTATGCGCCTTTTGCGATATTGATGATTGTCGCAATTTTCGCTCTATTTATTCCACTTCTTCCTAATTTTGATGAAGGCAAGTATAGTGGGCCTGATATTGCATTCATATTAATCGCTTCTGCGCTTGTATTTTTAATGACTCCAGGCCTTGCATTCTTTTATGGTGGAATGGTTCACCGAAAAAATGTATTATCTACCATGATTAAAAGTGTGGTAGCGGCAGGAGTAATTACAGTTTTATGGACAGTAGTAGGTTTTAGTTTAGCCTTCGGAGATACCATTGGTGGTTTCATTGGAAATCCCTCAACGTTTTTGTTCTTTAAAGGTGTAAATTCTGGAGCACCACATCTTCAGGGAGGAGCAGACTTAACCATTCCGCTTTCTTTATTTGCAGTGTTTCAATTAATGTTCGCCATTATTACCCCAGGTTTAGTGGTAGGTGCAGGTTCTGCATTAGGTGCAAATAGCTTAGCTGTTTCGGCATTCTTAACTACCAATACGGCTGCTGGTGCTGCAGGTTTATCGTGGATGTTCTTTGATGTTGCAAGAGGTAAAAAACCTTCGGTTTTAGGTTTTTGTATCGGTGCAGTAGTTGGTTTGGTAGCCATTACACCAGGTGCAGGTTTTGTAAGTATTCCATCTAGTATATTTATTGGTGCTATTGCCGCAGTTATTTCTAATCTTGTAGTTTCTTGGAAACAAAAAACCAGTTTAGATGATACATTAGACGTTTTTCCTTGTCATGGTGTGGGCGGTATCGTTGGTATGTTGTTAACCGGTGTTTTTGCAACAAAAACAGTAAATGCTGCTGGTGCTGATGGCTTGTTTTATGGTAACCCGGCTTTCTTTATCACGCAATTAAAAGGTGCTGTAATTGTAATCATCTTCAGTTTTGTTGTATCATTTATCATCTTCAAATTCATCAACCTGATTCAACCGATCCGCGTATCAGAAGAAGAAGAAGAAATGGGACTTGATGCATCTCAACATGACGAGAAATACTCTCAAGGTACCTTGCTAGTTGAAGAAAGAGCGATCTATATCGAAAAAAACAGTCCATTAACAGAATCAGTATCTTAAGGATTTTATAATATCTAAACTCAAAATAAGCTCAAACATGAAGAAACTTTTAACCGCTATTTTTGCAATGGCCAGCACTACGTGTGCCCTGGCTCAAGAGACCACTACATCACCACTTGAAATTTCAGGATCGGTAGATACGTACTTTAAGTATGATTTTGCTAAAAATCCATTAAACGGAAAAACATCTTTTGTAACTGATCACAACTCGGTATCGTTAGGTATGATTGATATTGCCTTGAAGAAAAAAACAGGTAAAGCTTCATTTGTTGGAGAGCTTTCTTTTGGCCCTAGAGGACAATCGCAATCTATTCCTGATGCTGCAGCCGGAGGTTCGTCTTTTAATATTCAAAACTTATATGTTAACTACGATTTTACTGATCAGTTTAGCATGACAGCAGGTTACATGGGTACATTTATTGGATATGAGGTAATCTCTCCAGTTGGAAACTTTAACTATTCTACTTCCTACCTGTTTACCAATGGTCCGTTCCAAAATGCGGGAATTAAAGCTACTTATAAATTCAGCGATAAAGTAAGTTTAATGGCTGGTTTATTTAACGATTGGAATGTTTATTCCGCTTCGAGAGGTGTTTCGGCTATCGGTGGCCAGTTAATGGTTGCTCCTGTTGAAGGCTGGACTGCTTACATCAATGCCTTATCGGGAGCTGGTTTTGGCGGGTATGGAACGATTATCGATTTAACCACTTCATATCAAATTACAGAGAAATTTAAATTGGGTTTAAATGCAGCCAATTATGATATCAAAGATAGTTCGGTACCGGGAAGTTACGCAGGTGCTGCCTTATACCCTCAATTTGCTGTATTGRATGCAGTAACTTTAGGTTTAAGAGGTGAGTACTTTAAATTTAAAGCCGCGGGTGCAGTTCCGGCTACTGCTTTTACTGCAGTAACACTTACTGCAAACATTAAATCTGGTGGTTTAACATTTATCCCAGAAGTAAGATTAGACCACAATAGTGATAAACCGTTCTTCAAAGAAGGTGGCGCTGCGGCACCGAATGGTGGCCAATTCTCTTTGGCAGCCGTTTACGCTTTTTAAGGAAATAAAAATGTTAATATCAAGCCGTCCAGATGTAAATCGGGACGGCTTTTTCGTACCTTTAAATAATTACATTTGCCTGTTAACCGATTCCAAATGAAACATCTTCTTTTTATTATTCTTGTTCTTTTTTCAATTCAATTATCTGCGCAGCAAAAACAGTTTTCGAAAGATGATAATGGTAAATTTATTTATTATCAGGTGGTAGACTCGCAAATGATAAGCAAAGATACCTTGTTGCAAAGGGCTAAATCTTTTGTTAATGTTGCTTATAAAAAATCGATGAGGCAAGAAAGTGCTACCGATTCTTCTGTTTTGGCTAAAGGAACTATGGTAATTGATAAAACAATTTTGGTAGCTGGCCATCCAAGCGGAGAAGTAAGTTATAATTTCGTTTTTGAGGCGCGTAATGGCAAATATAGGTTTTGGTTAACCGATATACTGTTTATCCCATATCAAAGAGACCGCTATGGGAATTTTGTAGCGACTACTAAAATTGGCGTACCATTAGAGCGTACGCCTGGCAAATTGAGTGCGGGCGCATGGAAAGACATTTTAAACAGCGCTTATAATAAGATAGAAAAATTTGGTGATGATTTTAAGAAGTATTTAGCAACCAATAGGGTTGAAAAAGCCAAAAAGAAAGCTGAAACCATTTCAACGAAAAAATGGTAATTAGCGCATAGAAAATAATTCCTCAACCTTTTGGTAACGGAACTTAAAAATTTCGTTGATTTTGTTGTTCACCACCATGGCATTTACGATAACACCGATTGGTCCCCAGCCAATGCTATAGTGTAAGGTATCGTGCATTAATACACCGCCATCTATTTTTTCGAAATGGTGCTGGTGGTGCCAGAAAGCAAATGGACCAAACCGTTGCTCGTCGATAAAATACTCCTTATCCTTAACGTGTGTTATCTCCGTTACCCAGTTTAATTTAATGCCAAACAATGGGGCAACCTTATAGGTGATAATCAGGCCAGGGTACATTTTAGTATTGACGATGTTTGGTGAGGTTACATCAAAGGTCATATTCTTTGGGGTGATTTCGGCCAGGTTTATTGGCGAAGAAAAAAAGTCCCAGGCGGTATCAAGATCAACAGGGAGTTTTTGGGTAAATTCTAATCTATAAGTTTTCAAATTTTTGTTTTAAAGCACAACAACAAAGATGGGGTTTTGTTGAGGGAATAAGTTAAAGCTTGTGGATTTAATGTCAGTCTTTGGGTTAATTTTTTGCCTACAGCTCATGCTTTCCTCGGCTCGCCGCCGCCGATGGGCTCTTTCTTTTTGCTGTCAAAAAGAAACAAAAAACACCGGCTGAAAATTTATTCATTTTATATTATAGTTTTCAGCTGCATTCATGAGGGCTTCGCCGTTTTCTTTCGAAGTTAGTAGGTTGGCCGTGTCGGTGGAGCCCGAAAAATTTGTTAGGCCGGATTTAAGTAGAACGGGGATATGGTGCTATGGCCTAGTTAGGTGGAAATGCGTAGTTTGTAAACCATTCATATTCAAATAAATATAAAGTGATGTCAATGGTGGAATAGTCGAAGACTTAACTGTATAGTTTGTAAAGAGATTGATATTGGTTGTCTGTTTTGCCCCGAATAGCTGTACTGTTTAAGCCGCCTAAACCCGATCAAAGCGAGATGCCGATATTTCAGTCGGCAGAAGCGGGAGCGGGACTGCAATAACCAAAAAGCTACTGCAATTGCTTTCCAAAAAAAAATGTTCATTAAATAATCAGCTTTGACAAATTTCTAGCATTTGGCCAATAAATTTGTCAAAGCTTTACACTAATGCACCATTTTATCTGCACAGGTAGAACTGGCAAATGCTTCTGGTTTAGCCTTAAAAATAAAGCCCATACTTAAAATATATCCCATGGCATCGTTAAGTGCTTTGTTCGATTTAAACGATGGACTGGTGTTGATATCGGCATGTACTTCTAAAGCCACGTCATAAATATCAAGTAAATCACAAATAGAATAAGCAGTTTCGATTGATTTTTGCACTTCCATTAACATTCTTTCTTTAATGCTTACCTGTTGTGTGCTTTTTTCCTGATGGATGTACATAAAACCGCCATGATGTTCTCTTAACAGCACAATTACGGTTGCAAAATCGGTTACTGCGCCTTTTACCTGCGAATCGGTACCGATGCAAACTTTAAGCTTAAAGCCGTTTTGGCTTTCTCTGATAATCGCGTTTTCTACTTCTTCGAGGATTGAAGATTGAATAATTTCACCACTAAATTTTTTCCACATCATACATTTGTATTTTTTGAGGTTAATTCCAAAGGAATCCCTTTGGGACGAATGGTAATCAGGTTTTTATAAAAATAAGTGCTAAAAATTAAATATGTGTTAAGGTTAGGTTGTTTATTTGCTAACAAAAAGTTAGTTATCAACAAGTTAGTGATAATAGTTTGGATGAACTTATTATTTGTTGAAACAAATTATTATTCGGTCCGTTAATATTTGTACATTCATTAAAAAATCTTAATTATGAGAGCAGAATTAATTCAAGAGCTCCAGTTATTACAAAATAGCAGAGCGAATAAATTTGCAGATGAACTGGCYGACAAGATCTTATCTTCGGTTGATGCCGTTAACGAAAAAGTGCTATCATCAATGTCAAAACGTGGTAACATGTTAATGTTGCTCGAGAAAAGATTAAACTTTTCTACGCTGCGGAAACTTAGGGAAAGATTTTTCAAGCCGTAACTAAGGCTGTAGTTCTGGGCGTAAAGAGAAATGATTACCTTTATGGCGGAATGATAGAAAATGCCTTAAAAAAATTAAATATTACTGCACTTAATGAGATGCAGGAGTCTTCTGTAAAAGCAGCCAAGACTGGTAAAGATGTAATATTGATTGCGCCAACGGGTTCGGGGAAAACGCTGGCCTTTTTATTGCCATTACTTTCCAACCTAAAAACCGGAGTAAAAGGGGTACAGGCCTTGGTTTTGGTCCCTTCGAGAGAGCTTGCCTTACAGATAGAGCAGGTTTTTAAACAAATGGGTACTTCTTTTAAAGTAAACTGCTGTTACGGTGGTCATGCCGTACGGATAGAGAAGAATAATCTTGCACACCCACCTGCCATCCTGATCGGAACGCCTGGCAGGATAGCTTACCATTTAGAGCATCAAAACTTTGACGAATCTTTTATCGAAACCTTAGTTTTAGATGAATTTGATAAAGCACTGGAGTTTGGCTTTGAGCAAGACATGTCTTATATCATTGGCTCACTGCTTTCGTTAAAACAGCGTATACTTACTTCTGCTACCAAAATGGAAGAAATTCCTGCTTTTGTAAAGCTAAATGTGCCTGTTGAAGTCGATTTTTCAAAAAATATCGAAGCAAAACCAGATCTAAAGCTCAGAAAAATAACAGCACCTGCTGCCGATAAGTTAGATTACCTTTTCAGATTACTGAGTAAAATAGGTAGTAAAAATACATTGGTTTTCTGTAACCACAGGGAAACTGTAGATCGGATAAGTGATTTACTTTTCGAAAATGGTTTAGGTCACGATGTTTTTCATGGTGGGATGGAACAGTTCGATCGAGAAAAGGCATTGCTTAAATTTAGAAATGGTAGCCATCGGATTTTAATCACAACAGATCTGGCTGCCCGTGGTCTGGATATTCCTGAGGTGGAACATATTGTACATTATCAATTACCTTACACCGAAGATGCCTATATCCATCGCAATGGCAGAACGGCAAGGATGCATGCAAAAGGAACGGCCTATGCCATTTTAACTTCAGAAGAACACTATAAGTATTTGCCGGAAGATATTGAGGAGGAAGTTTTATCCGAAAAGTATAAATTACCAGAAGCCAGCGATTGGGTAACTTTATACATTGCACATGGCAAGAAGGATAAAATTAACAAAATTGATATTGTAGGTTTATTTTTGCAGAAAGGTAATTTAACAAAAGAAGATCTTGGCCTGATCGAAGTTAAAGATACCACCAGTTACGTCGCGGTTAAAAGAAGCAAAGTAGAAAAATTATTGAAAGCATTGAGCGGCGAAAAAATTAAAGGAAAAAAACTTAAATTAGAAGTAGCGAGTTAGTTCATTGGTTCATTGGTTCATTGGAAAAACGGGGCTTAAAGTTCTAGATTTATTTCTGTAGTCATTCAATAATTTATTCATTTAACCGTTTATTCAAT
>NZ_JBFTRT010000296.1:0-5889 GCF_056399685.1 Pedobacter sp. 01N416 | reverse complement strand
CTCTTGCAGAGATGATGCGCTATTCGGTTGATAGCAATCAGGATAAAGAATTTATTTTGCTTGATGAGGAGATTAACCAGGTAGAAAACCTCATCAACCTGCATCAGCTTCGTAAAGATCACCATTTACAGCTCCGTTTCTGGTACGATGATGAAATACGTAACACTAAAATCATTCCTCTAGTATTAATCACTTTAGTAGAAAACATGTTTAAGCATGGCGAGCTGCTTACACCATCACATCCTGCCGAAGTGAGTTTGAGAATTGAAAATGGTCAACTTATCATAGAAACTTCAAACTTAGTAAAAGCAATTAAAGACAACTCAGGCTTAAGTTCCGGATTGGAAAACATAAAGAAGCGTTTAGCTTACAGTTATGGTAAAAATGCTGAATTCAGCTACTTTACTGATTCAGACCAGTTTTTCAAAGTAATGCTGGTTATTAAAATCAAATAAGAAAGCGTGCTTTAATAACTTTAGTTTAAAATTTCAAATTACACAATAACCTCAAAAGAAAAGCTGATTTTCCTTGCTGAATACATAAAAATCCGTTTCGAATATGTTTTTTTTTCATTTTAATGGTTGAAATTGTAATTTGCATCAACTAAACCTATAAAAAATGTCAATAAGTTGTATCGCTATTGATGACGACCCTCATTCCCTAGAGAGCTTAATAGCATATATGGAGAAACTGCCTGATTTAAAGCTTATCCAAACTTTTACTGAACCACTCCAAGCCCTGGCAGAAATATCGGTATCTAATCCTGTCGATATTATTTTTATGGATGTCGAAATGCCTTCACTTTCCGGAATCGAACTGGCAACCTTATTAAGACAAAAAACAAAACACCTGGTTTTCACTACGGCGCACCCACGGTATGCCATTGATGCTTTTAAAGTTGATGCGGATGCTTATTTGCTTAAGCCCTACTCTATTTTACATTTTACGAAAACAATAAACAACCTCTATCCAACTGGAAAAAAAGAACAACATCCTTTTTCCATTTTCGCCGATCATTTCTTTTACATCCCTTTACAAGGAGAAAATGCTGATTTGGTAAGAATAGATCTGAATGAATTGATTGCAATAGAAGAAATGGGGGAAGATATTCAATTTAAAACTACAAAAAATGCTTTTCTAAGTTCAAAATCTAATTTTACCAAGACTTTGAAAATGTTAAAGAAGCATTCGGCATTTATCCAGATTAACCCTACTGTTGTTATTGCAAAACAGCATATTAAAAGTGTACTCGGTAATAAAATACTGCTTTCTGGCGAAACATCGTTTACTGTTTCGGGCACATATATAGAACTTTTCGCAAATTTTATCAAGAACAATTTACTTCAGGAAAAGCCCCGTCCCGGCACCATAATATAGTCTTTAATAGTTCGAACATCAGCATCGGATCAATTTTTAAGGCATAATCAAAACATTACGTCTAAAACTTTGTATTAGGATAATCTATTTTATTATTAATTGATTTATCTGTTTTGAAAAGAGTGTTGGTTGTGGATGATGATCCAGATGTATTAGAAGTTTTCCAGAATGTATTAGAAACCGAACATTATAAAGTTTATCCGTTACTATCGCCACGACATATTTTTAAAACAATAAGAGATTTTAGTCCCGATCTGATAATTCTAGATATTATGTTAAATGGGATGGATGGGCGTGCTGTGTTTAAAGAGTTAAGGTTAAATCCTGAAACAGCGCGCATCCCTATTATTATGGCATCGGCGAGGTACGATGAAAACTATATCACATCGCAACAATACCATCCCGACGATTATTTAGAAAAACCCTTTAACATGGCAGATTTGCTCCAAAAAGTAAGTGCTTTAACCGAAAATTAAAAAATCAGATATGAAATTAAAATTACTACTATCTCTTCTGTTGTTATGTGCAGCATTATCAATCAAAGTAAAAGCACAAAGCAGACCAGATAAACTCTATTCTATGAGTGGAATTGGCTTTGCATTCCCAATGGGCGAAACTTCGGATTATTTTAAACCAAAATTTTCAACATCTTTAGGTTTAAACTTGGGTTTGGGTAAAGGTGGTTTGTTCTTATACCCTAAAGCAAGTTTACATGCTTTTACTTTTAACCAGATAACGCCAGATGCGGGCTACACCTATACTTTACAAAAAGGCAGGGCAACCACCTACTTGCTAAATGTTGCTTTAGGGTACCGTAAAATTGTAAACAAATGGGCTTTTTATGGTTTTGCAGGTGCTGGTGGCGGTTTTATTCTTACGCCTCAGGCTAGCGTTAATACCACAACCCTGCAGGTTACCCAAGATAATAAATCGAATGGTTTGGGTATTGCCGAAGGTGGGGCCGGTATTGAATATAATATTGGAGGTGCCAATTTATTTGTAGAGGCCAGTTACATGTATGGCTTTAGTAAAATCCAGAACAGGGCTTTTAACACTGTACCGATTTCTATTGGCATCAAACCTAATTTAAGCAAGCTACTAAGTAAACTTTAAATATTTACATACAAAATACCAGAGCGGTTACGTTAAATACATAACCGTTTTTTTTATGCTAAAGAAATAATCAAAATTATTTTCATACTAATTATTTTAGCATAGATTTGTATTTCAAATTAATTTAATGTTATACGCAGTTGTAGATATCGAAACCACTGGTGGTCATGCCTCAGCAAATGGTATTACCGAGGTTGCCATTAACATCCATGATGGCAATGAAATAGTTGAATCTTACACTACCCTAATTAATCCGAAGCAGCCTATACCCGTTTACATTACGGCGCTTACAGGTATTGATGATAACATGTTGTTGGATGCCCCAACTTTTGATGATGTTGCTTTACAGATTTATCAGTTATTAAACGATAAGGTTTTTGTGGCGCACAATGTAAACTTCGATTATTCCTTTTTGAAGCATCATTTGGCAGCTGCAGGATATGATTTACAATGCAAAAAGCTGTGTACGGTAAGGTTGAGCAGAAAACTAATTCCTGGCAAATCTTCATATAGTTTAGGAAAACTTTGTACAGCCTTGCAGATTCCGATTCAAAACCGACACCGGGCAGCGGGAGATGCAGATGCAACAAGTATCCTATTCAATTTATTGCTAGAATACGATCAGGAAGGCATAATTGCGGAAATGCTGAAGAAAACATCAAAAGAGCAGGCTTTACCGCCGCACTTAGATAAAGCTTCGATTCTGAGGTTACCTCATCAACCTGGTGTATATTATTTTAAAGATAGTAAGGGCAAGATTATTTATGTTGGAAAAGCTAAAGACCTTAAGAAACGCGTAACCAGTCACTTTACAGGCAATACACCTAACCGGCAACGCCAGGATTTTTTACGCACGATTCATCATGTAGACCATGTAATCTGTGGTACCGAATTAATGGCACTCATTTTAGAAGCCAATGAAATAAAACGGCTTTGGCCTGAAAACAACCGGGCAATGAAGCGTTATGAGCATAAATATGATTTATATGTTTTCGAAGATCAAAACGGCTATTTGCGCTTAGCGATAGATAAACATAAAAAAAACAATAACGCTTTTCAGAGTTTTAACAGCTTATTGGAAGGTTATAATTTCTTAAACCAACTTGTTGATAAATACCAGCTTTGTGCTAAGCTCTGTTACCTGCAAAAAACGGCCACTAAATGTTATGCACACGAAAATGGGCAATGTTTTGGTGCCTGCAGCGGAATAGAAACTGTAAGTGTTTATAATAAAAAATTAAACACAGCATTGGCCGATATCCAGAAACAACAACCAAGTTTCGCATTGGTGGATGAGGGCAGAAAAGACAACGAGTTTAGCTGTTTGGTTGTAGAGAATGGAAAATTTTATGGAATGGGCTACTTCACCGATAAGAACTATCTTGCTGACGGTCTGGCGCCAATCAAAAATGATCTTTCTATCTATCAGTCCAACAGTTATATCTTAAATTTAATTCTGAACTACGCGGAACAACACCCACAGAAATTGTATAAATTGTAACGTTTAACTACACGCCATGGATTCATCAATATTTATAGCTCATTGCCTATCTTTTGATGAAGTTATTGAATTGCCACATTTCGAAAAAACTTCCTTCCGGGTAAATAAAAAGATCTTTGCTACGCTAAATACCCAGAAAAAGCAGGCAACATTTAAATTATCAGCAATTGATCAGTCTGTTTTCTGTGATTTTGATCGGAACAGCATATGGCCAGCTAGCGGGGCTTGGGGCAAACAAGGTTGGACAATTTTTGACCTAACAGCATTAACAGACGAAATGCTTATCGATGCACTTACACTTTCTTATTGCAATGTGGCCTCAAAGGACCTTTCAGAAAAGTACAAAGCTTAAGTACAATTCTTAACATTATGAGCTGAAATACCCTTAAATGCCGTGCATGGCAAGAATTAGTACAATAACTTCACTAACCAGTTAAGCCCATAAGATTATAAAACGCAGGCTAATAAAGTACTATGCTTCACAAGGCGCAATATTGCCGCAATGCGTTAACCATATAAGGAATAGAAGAAAATATAAGCTAATCACGATAACCTGAATTGTCTCAAACAGCCCTGTTAATTTTCTTTTTTAGCAAGGACAACTCTATAGCTGCTTACCTATCTTTACTTACATCAAATATAAAACGTTATGACAAAATCACTTTGGATAAACCTTCCGGTAAAAAACATTAACCAGTCAAAAGCATTCTTCACGCAACTCGGTTTTACGCTTAACCTCCAGTATGGCGCCCGCGAAGATTCGGCGTGCTTTTTAGTAGGAGAAAGTAATTTAGCGATTATGCTTTTTGAAGAGGCTTTGTACGAAGGGTTTGCAGGAACCAGTATTGCCGATAAACGCAATGGCGGCGAAGTATTATTCTCCTTTGATGCAGAAAGTCCGGAGGAAGTAGATGATCTGGCTGAAAAAGTTGTAGCTGCCGGTGGCACACTTTATGGCGAGCCCGGTTATAAAGACGGCTGGATGTATGGCTGTGGTTTTGTTGATCTGGATGGACAAAGATGGAGTATTCTATATATGGATATGAGCAAAATGCCCTTGGGTTAATTTTATTATTTAAAAATAAATTAAAATTTGCGTAAGCAATTACTTACATTTATATTTGTAAGCAATTACTTACGCAATTAATTTTATGAGAAGAGATGTATTTCAAGCCATTGCCGATCCTACCCGAAGAGAAATCATCAATCTAATTGCGCATAACACCTTAAATTTAAATGCGATTGCCGAAAATTTCGACATGAGCCGACCTGCCATTTCACAGCACATTAAAGTTTTAACAGAATGTGGTTTAGTAGAAGTTACCCAACAAGGCCGTGACCGGTACTTTAACATACAATTTCAAAAATTAGCAGAAGTATCTAAATGGGTAGAACAATACCGTATTTTTTGGACAAGCAAATTAGATGCTTTAGAAATACACTTATCAAAAGACACTAAATCAAAATAAAGATGAAAAACGAACCAGTTATTGTAGAACGGGTGTATAATGCGCCTATCGAAAAAGTTTGGAAAGCTTTAACCGACAACAATGAAATTAAACAGTGGTATTTTCAATTGGAAAACTTTAAACCCGAAGTAGGCTTTAAGTTTGAGTTTTCTGGTGGACCGGATGATGGTCCTCAATATTTACATCTCTGCGAAATAACAGAAATTGTTGAGGGCAGGAAACTCGCCTACAGTTGGCGGTATGACGGTTATCCGGGTAACTCTGTTGTAAGCTGGGAGTTATTTGAGCAAGGCGAGCAAACAAGGCTGAAATTAACACATAGTGGTATAGAAAGCTTTGCTGAGAACGGCCCTGACTTTGCCAAAACAAGTTTCAATGGCGGCTGGACTTATTTCGTTAATGATGCACTTAAAAATTATTTGGAACCAG
>NZ_JBFTRT010000295.1:0-8242 GCF_056399685.1 Pedobacter sp. 01N416 | reverse complement strand
GGCCATAGATACAACAACCAAAATACCAAGGGAAAAATTTTGGTAATGAAATTCTGGTTTATAGGCTGTATTGCCTGTGTACAAGAAATGCCTGAAGTGAACAAAATCGTTGATCGATACCAGGATCGTAAGGACATTCTTTTTGTTAGTCTTGCATCTAACAAAGTCGAACCATTAAAGAAATTCCTTAATAAGGTAACATTCAAATATCAAACTGTAGCAAACGCCGATCATTATATGGTTGATTCTATCGGCACCAGGGTATTCCCTTCACATTTGATTATTGGCAGGGATGGAAAGATCAGGAAATTTACGCTACAATATGCTGAGGTTGATAAGCTGTTGAAAACTCTTTAGCTATGAAATAATAGAAACCCCTTCCCTTTTAAAAACAAGCGTTACCCTGGGATTGTTATATATAAAACATGAAACCCTTATGGACAACTTTACCGTAACCCTTAGTCCCAATCATAAGTGCCATTTCCAGGTTGAACAGCACCCGCATCACGTTACTGGTGGCTGTAAATACAAAATCTACCAGGACGGGAAATTTGTGGCCAGTCTGGAGCCCGACAGCCGGGATTTTTTGCATGTATGCCAGAACCCGGCAGCTATTGAGCTGGAGATCCTGCATATGTTAGCAGAACAGATCGAACTTGTGCATCCTGGCACGGCTCATTTGGAAGAACTTCAAAATATTGAACTTGACAGCGATGATGAGCTGGAAGCACCACCGCAATAGCTGTCTTAATATTGTTTAAGAAGGATAAAGGTAGGCGGCCCAGTAAGTGATTAGAATATGGCTAACACCCAAAGAATAATGGCGCCTGACAAAAGATTAACCTTTAATTTTCAGATAAACAGTAAATATTGAACCTTCTCCCAATTTACTATCAACGGTAATCCTTCCACCAGAAGCACCTACAATTTCCTTAACCAGGTAAAGCCCGATCCCTGAGCCGTCACCGGACTGGGAAATCCGTTGGTATTTCCCGAAAATACCCGTTAAGTTATTTTCACTAATCCCAATTCCGTTGTCTTTTACGGCAATTACCATAAAATCCCCTTCCTGATGGGTTTTGATCAAAATTTCCGGATTCCTTTCGCTTGACCTATATTTTATGGCATTATTGACCAGGTTATAGATTATGCTACGCAGTTTACGGCGGATATATAAGATTTCTGAAAAACCGATATCAGTCTTTATCTTTGCAGACGATTCATTTATCTGCGGTGCAAGCGTGAGCCTGATATCTTCCAGGATATGCTCAAAATCCAACAGTTCCTCCACCGCTTTATAACGGTGCTCTTGTTCACGGGAATCGGTTAAGTCATGGATTATCTGTTGCATTTTGGTCAGGCTGTTCTCCACCTTTTCCAAAAGCACTGGAAACCGTTCCATATCTTTCTCTGGTAGTTTTCTAAGCATCTCGATCGTAAGTGCCAGACTGGTGAGCGGTGTTTTTATATCATGCGAGATAGTATCCAAAAGCAGTTCATGCTCAGCAATCAGTTTTTCCTGTTCTTTTAAATCGCGTATGCGCATGGTGATCTCCACAAAAGTGATGATCACGCCATTTGTTTTCTTGTCACGCTGAACGATATACGGAAGAATGTTCATCTGATACCAACGCAGGTCTGTGGTCTGAATTTCCTTTTCCAGAATCTCCCCGCTGTCGATAACATGCTGAATATTCTCGATAATAGTCGGAAAACGAAAATTTTCTTTGATATCTGCGATAGGTCTGCCCACATCGGCGAGTTTTAGGCTGAACTGGCGCATGGCCGGTGGCGTGAACTTTCTCAGTATTAGATGTGCATCGACAAACAGCTGGGGAATGATCGTATTTCTGAAATAGTTTTCCAGTTCTTCATTAAGTTTGATAAGCGTGCTGATCTGCTCGGCTTTGTTCTGCATGCGTATGGCCTACAGGGTGAGTCCGGATCGGCATTGCAAGATAGACAATAAATGCATATCTATCGCCACAATCACACAGCCTACCATACACCAATCTGAACCAAACCTGGTCAGTTCTTTTGGCAGCAAAAAATTTGGGTACAGATTTGGGTTAAAAACGGTTGGTATCATTATCCCATTCCAACCCAATAAAAAACAAAACCCTCTAAACACTTGATTTAGAGGGTTTTTGATGGATTATACATCCTGTTTTCGTCGGGATGGCAGGATTCGAACCTACGACCTCCTGCTCCCAAAGCAGGCGCGATACCGGGCTACGCTACATCCCGAACTTGGTATCTTCTTTTTTATTTCCCTTTTTCGAAGGGATTGCAAAGAAACGGTTTTAAATTGATAATTCCATTTATTTTTGCAAATTTTTATTTTCTGCGGAGAGGGCGGGATTCGAACCCGCGGTACCGTTACCAGTACGACAGTTTAGCAAACTGTTCCTTTCGGCCACTCAGGCACCTCTCCTTTTCGACCTCTATTTTCCGCCCTACCGGCGTTGTTTTGAGGTCTGCAAATATAGTAAAACAAGTTATCCAACAAAAAAAAATTACAAAATTTGTTGATAATCTATACGCACATGATAGATACTCATAAGCATCGTCTTGAATATCAATTTGATAGTCTCAATATCTTTTAACGTTAAATCGCAATCATCTAACTGATTTTGCTCTAATTTGTAGTTAATTATCCTTTCAACGATGTCATTTATATTCTGAGCATCGGGATTTTTCAGACTTCTTGAGGCAGCTTCGACCGAATCTGCGAGCATTAGCACACCAGTTTCTTTGCTAAAAGGTATTGGTCCGGGGTAGCGAAAAATGTTTTCGTCGACAAATTTTTCAGGTGTATTTTTCAAAAAAGACTGATAAAAATAATCAACCCGGGTATTGCCGTGGTGTGTTCTGATAAAATCGATAATCGCTTCAGGAATCTGGTTCTTCCTTAAAATCTCAATTCCTTTATGCACATGCTGAATAATAATCTGCGCACTTTGCTCATATGGCAGTTTATCGTGCGGACTAACAGCGGTATTCTGATTCTCGATAAAATATTGTGGATTGTCTACTTTACCAATATCATGATATAAAGCACCTGCCCTTACCAGCACCGAATTGCCCCCTATTTTAAATATCGCGGCCTCTGCAAGGTTTGCCACCTGTAAAGAGTGCTGAAACGTTCCAGGCGCTTTAAAGGCAAGTTCCCTTAAGAGTTTATTATTAGTATTGGTGAGCTCAATTAAGGCTACATCAGATGTGATACCAAAAATACGTTCAAACAGATAAATTAAGGGGTAAGCTAAAAGAGATAAAAGTACACTAAAAACAAAAGGAATAAAATTCATCCATTCTATTTCGCGGAAAGATCCTTCACGAAGCAGGGCAATACCTATAAAAGAAACAAAATAAGCCAAAAGAATAAATAAGGCCGAAACCAGGAATCTTTCGCGCTTAACAAAGTTTTTTATACTAAATATGGCAACCATGCCCGCAGTAACCTGATAAAACACAAACTCGAAACTATTGGCCACAAAAAAACCAGCAATTAAAATTACCAGCATATGGAGGTAAAGCGCCAAACGGGTATCGAACAGGATCCTAATGATAATGGGCACCACACAGAACGGAATGTAGTACAAACTTGGGATTTCCATTTTAATGGCCCAGGTTAATGCCAATAACATCCCCGTGGTAACAATCAGGATTAAGGAAAGCTGGCGGTTATCGGCAAAAATATCCTTCCGGAAAAGAAAAAGGAACGACATTAAAATGGCAAGTATAAAACCAACCAATATTACCTGCCCCAAATAAACCAATGCCCTGCTCCCTATTGTTTTGCTTTGTGCATCGTAAGTTGCTTTATAAGATTCCAGTTTCTGATAAATTTCTTCATCAATAACATCATTCTTCGCTACAATAAGCTCTCCCTTTTGCACCATACCCTTGGTAGTAGAGATATTGTTAACCGTATTGTCCTGTATGGTTTGGGTTAGCCGCTCATCAAATACAATGTTCGGGGTAATATGATCAATGGCGAGGTTTGCAACCAGATCGCCCATAACCTGATTGGGGGCTTTAAAATTATCTTTAAAAAACTTCAAGGCCGATTCTGCAGTAAAAACATCCTGTGTATTCTTTTCCTGGGCAACATTGTTTTCAAGTAAAGAAAAGTCATAGTTCTTCCCTCCTGCCTGATGTTTTACATTTAAACCAATAATCCCTTTCTCGTAAATGTTCTGCAGCAATTTATAGGAAGCGCTTTTATATACGTCCTTGTCTTTTTCGTTAAGTTGCTTAGATTTCCATTTCACATCAAACTCATTGGCAAACTCTTCCAAAGCATTTGCCGTAATGCCCCTATCGAATTGATAAACAGGCAAAATATCTTTTAGCGCATTCTTTTTATCGGCACTAACCTGTGGGTTGGTTTTTAAAATAGCAAAACTGAAGGGAGAAATCAGGTCCTTGTTTTTCCATACTGCATTTTTTTCAAACTCATACCTAAACCGGGGCTGCTTGGGCAGGAATAACGTAATAATGAAAACGGTAAATATCATCATCACATATTTTAGGTTTGATGAATACTTCCGGTAAAGGATTTTGTGTGAATTTCTCTTGATTTTAGCCAAAACGATGTAATTATTGTATTGTCAAAAATAGCATTTTTATCTAATATACATTTTACAGGTTTTGTTTGCAATTACCAGATTTTATATTTTACTTTATGATATCAAATTAATATCAATTATGTATCAAGAAAAAATTATTAATCCGCCATCGGGCTACCTGACATTCGCACTATGCATCGCATTGCTGGGCGCTTCTATTTTCTGTTTTGTTTCAGAAATTTTTCTCTGGGGAGGAATTTTACTGGCCATAGATATATTTTTAATATTCCCGGGCTTTTTAATCATCAACCCCAACCAATCAATGGTGCTCACCCTTTTCGGAAAATATATCGGGACAGTAAAAGCCGATGGATTTTTCTGGGTAAATCCCCTAACTGCTAAAAGACGTTTATCGTTAAAAGCAAACAATTTAAACGGGCAGCAGTTAAAGGTTAACGATAAACTGGGCAACCCGATCGAAATTGCTGCTGTGGTGGTTTGGAAAGTAAACGAAACGGCCAAAGCCGTTTTCTCTGTAGAAAACTACATGCAATATGTAAACATTCAAAGTGAAGCTGCTGTAAGGCATTTGGCCAACATTTTTCCTTATGATCATGCTGAGGGCGAAGAAACCAGCATCACTTTAAAAGATGGTGCTGATAAAGTAAGTGAACTTTTAGAAAACGAACTGAACGAACGTTTATCGAGAGCAGGTATTGAAGTTTTAGAAGCCAGAATTTCGCATTTGGCTTATGCGCCAGAAATTGCCAGTGCCATGTTGCAGCGTCAACAGGCCACTGCAGTTATTGCAGCCCGTAAATTAATTGTTGAAGGCGCTGTGGGCATGGTAGAAATGGCTTTAGAGAAATTATCTCAAAAAGGAATTGTTGAGCTGGATGAAGAGCGTAAAGCAGCTATGGTAAGCAATTTACTGGTTGTTTTAAATTTAACGACAAGGCCTATATCCTAAACGATAAAGATAAAGGTTTACAGATTGAATTTAAAAACGGCAAAAAGCTATTGTTTAGCAGTAATAAAATAGATGAACTGCAAATGTTCCTTATTAATTTAAAAACGAGATATAATATACAAGCAATACAATAAGAATGGCGGAGAAAGATAAAAAAGCTTTTGTATTAAGAATTAGTCCTGCTTTATTAAAAGAAGTAGAAACCTGGGCTGCCGATGAGTTTAGAAGTACGAACGGGCAGATCGAGTTTTTACTTACACAGGCTATAAAATCGAGAAAAAAGGGAAAAGCAAAAGAAGAATAAAAGCAAGACTTCCGAAGTTTTCAAGCCCAGAGCGTAGCCAACTGCAAATCGCCAACTAAAAACTGTAAAACTGATCTGGGCGTTACCCAAGCTACGCAAGGGTCGGGCTTTTCAGGGCTGCGCTTCGCTCCGGTGCCGATGAAGATCGGCACTGAACCCTTACAATCCCTAACGCAAAACCCAGCGTTTTAAATTAAACCTCGCAGGTTTTAAAAACCTGCGAGGTTTTTATTTTTGTCCCAAGCAGCACCACCCCAAGTAATTTAAACCTGATGGAAGCGGCAGCTCCCGACTTCACGTCGGGACTACAGCGAACAGCAGGACTGAACACCCCTAAGTATCACTACAGCACCTTTCCAAAAACCCATTAAAACTTATTATTTTCGAATAGGCTAAAATCATTTTCTAAACGTTATTTTTAAACCTCGCAGGTTTTGGAACGGCGTTAGCCCTCAATGAGGCTAATGAAGACATCAGAAACCCCGAATTAAACTTGCGAGGTTTGTTTAATATTTAAAATGCATAACTTAGCGGCCTAACCAAAAATTCATAAAATTTAGTTTACATGAAAGAAGTTGTAATTGTATCAGCTGTGCGAACGCCTATTGGCAGTTTTGGAGGCTCATTAGCTCAATTTTCTGCTACTCAACTTGGCGGCTTTGCCATTAAGGCTGCTATTGAAAAAGCTGGCTTAAAACCAGAACATATCCAAGAAATATATATGGGTAATGTTTTATCTGCAAACCTAGGGCAAGCGCCAGCTACACAAGCTGCAAAATTTGCCGGTTTACCAGATTTACCTGCCACTACAATAAATAAAGTATGCGCTTCGGGCACAAAAGCAATTATGCTTGCCGCGCAAAGCATTGCAAATGGCGATAATGAAATTATTGTAGCAGGTGGCATGGAAAGCATGAGTAATGTCCCCTATTACCTCGATAAGGCAAGAAATGGCTATCGCTTAGGCCATGGGCAAATTACAGATGGCTTGGTAAAAGATGGACTATGGGATGTTTATAACGATTACCATATGGGCGCTGCCGCCGAACTTTGCGCAACAGCATGTAACATCAGCCGCGAAGCGCAGGATGATTTTGCAATAGAATCGTACAAAAGAGCACAGGCAGCACAAACTTCGGGCAAATTTGCCGGCGAAATTGTAGCTGTAGAAGTGAAAGACCGCAAAGGCGAAATTACCCTGGTTGATACCGATGATGAACCAACAGCCGTTAAATTTGA
This sequence comes from Pedobacter sp. 01N416, assembly GCF_056399685.1. Classification (NCBI taxonomy): domain Bacteria; kingdom Pseudomonadati; phylum Bacteroidota; class Sphingobacteriia; order Sphingobacteriales; family Sphingobacteriaceae; genus Pedobacter; species Pedobacter sp. 01N416. The sequence continues at coordinate 1,155 of NZ_JBFTRT010000295.1, read as the reverse complement.
CAAAATACCTTCATTAAAACCTGTTTTCAAAAAAGATGGAACAGTAACTGCAGCAAATGCATCTACCTTAAATGATGGCGCAGCGGCATTGGTTTTAATGAGTGCCAATAAGGCAAAAGAACTGGGCTTAACACCTTTGGCCAAAATATTAGGCTATGCTGATGCACAACAAGCACCGGAGTGTTTTACAACTGCACCTTCAAAAGCAATTCCATTGGCTTTACAAAAGGCACATATCGACATTAAGCATGTTGACTTTTTCGAAATTAACGAAGCTTTTTCTGTAGTTTCCATTGCGAACAATCAACTTTTAGAACTAAACGACAGCCAGGTTAACGTTAATGGTGGCGCCGTTTCATTAGGTCACCCACTTGGTGCATCCGGCGCAAGAATTGTAGTTACCTTACTTTCGGTTTTGGCACAGAACGACGGAAAAATAGGCGTTGCCGGAATCTGTAATGGTGGTGGTGGCGCAAGTGCGCTTGTTATCGAGAAATTATAAATTTTTGGTTTTGCAAAATCCTTGCGCATTTGATCGTATGAAACTTATCAGATTTTATATCCTTTTAATCTTTGGAATGCTAAGCTTTAGCTTAAAAGCACAGCAGGCACCAAATAAATTAGAAGTTTTTCAAGATACACTGATTAAAATATCGGCAAGGGTTATTGCAGCTCAAAGCGATGCACAAAAATTAGAAATAAATGGCAATTTTGTAAAAACTTTGGTAGAAGCCTTAAAAGCCCCCAATTCTTTTTCTTATCCATTCGATTCGCTTAAAAACGTATCGGTAATTAAATCATCCGATCAGGATTTTAGGATTTTGAGTTGGTATGTACTACTCCAAAACGGTACATACCGCTATTATGGCGCCATCCAAATGAATACCAAAAGCGGCCCTTTGAAACTTTATCCCCTGATCGATAATACCCAAAATTTAGCCGACCCGAATAGCATTACCAATAACCAAAAATGGTTTGGTGCCAGGTATTATGAAATTGTTCCGGTAACCAGTGGAAACCGCTTGCCCTATTATGTACTTTTAGGCTGGAAAGGAAATACACCATTTACCACTAAAAAGGTAATCGACATCCTTTCTTTCGATAAAGATAATCTCACTTTTGGTGCCCCGGTTTTTGATGGAAAAGAACTAAAAG
>NZ_JBFTRT010000294.1:0-8168 GCF_056399685.1 Pedobacter sp. 01N416 | reverse complement strand
TTACAGGGCTATAGTAGCGGAACGCATGAGATTTCGATCGCTTATTCCTTCATCAGATCAAACATCAGAATGGCAACGCCGAGGGTGTTTTAAAACAGATAATATTAAATATTTTTGACCTAATGACCAGAACAACATAATGAAGAAATTTTTAATAGGTACCTGCTTTTCTGCATATTGTTTATTTGCATTCAGTTTTTTGGCAAATGCACAGTATGTTTTAAAAGATGCTGACAAACAGTATGAGCTGTTTAATTACACCAAGGCAATTGATTTATACGAACAAGCCTATAAAAAGAAAGAAACTTTACATGCGGCCGAGCGTTTGGCAATGGCTTATTCGTTTGTTTACAACTATAAGCAGGCAGAAAGCTGGTATGCCATTGTGGCTAAAATGCCGGGCAGTAATATCGAAAACACACTTGATTATGCCAAAGCTTTACAGCACAATTCAAAATATAGCGAGGCAAAAGCCCAGTATTTGGATTATATCAGTAAAAAACAAAATATATCAGAAAAACAGCAGACTGTTTGGCTTTCCTCTTGCGATTCGGCATTGAAATGGATCAAAAATCCTAAAAAAATCGAACTGATCAATCAAAAAGCTTTAAATAGTACGCAATCTGATTGGGGGGCGGTTAACTATCAAGGTGGGGTTGTATTCACTTCCGATAGGTCAAATAACCTATTGGTATCTCAGGAAAGTAAACCCTTTTTAAAATTCGACGGTTCAAAAGAACCTGATAAAAAAGTATATGGCTGGACTGGCAATGGCTACCTGAAATTGTACCTCAAAAGCTCACCAAACGATAGTATTCAATTGTTTCCTATAAAAACCGGAACAAGCTACCATGTAGGTTCGGCAAGTTTTACTGCCGATGGTAAAACCATGTACTTCACTTTAACCCGCATCACCGATGAGTTAGAGCGGTTAAAAAAGCAACCAACAACAGTTAATGTAGAAATTTTTAGCAGTATAAAAGCTGCCGATGGTACTTGGGGGAAGCCTGTTTCATTCGCCTATAATGATGTAAACAACTATTCGGTAGGCGATCCTTTTATTACTGCAAATGGAAATAGCCTTTACTTTGTGTCGAACATGCCCGGCGGATTAGGTGGTACAGATATTTATGTCTGCTTAAAAACTGATGCCGGTACATGGGATAAACCAATAAACCTGAAAGAAATAAATACCGAAGGCAATGAACGCAGTCTGGTTTTAGACGGAAAAGATAATTTCTATTTTTCTAGTGATGGCAGAGTTGGGATGGGTGGACTGGATGTTTATCGGGTTTTAAAGGAAAGTGGAAAAATTGGACAGATCGAAAATCTGGGTTATCCTTTTAATTCTCCTCAAGATGATTTTGGCTTTAGTTTAAGCGAAAAAGATTGTGTTGTTTATTTTTCTTCTAACCGTGAAGGTGGTTTGGGTAGTGATGATATTTACACCATTGATCAGAAGATGACCTTGGCTTTTAAATTAGAAGGACGGATTTTGGATAAAAATAACAATCAGCCTATTGCAGGTGCATTGGTAACCTTAGCAAAAGCAAACGGTGCTGTTTTAAAAACGGAAACTGATGAGAATGGCGGTTATAGATTTAATTTAACTAAAGAATCTGAATACAATGTTTCGGCAGAAAAAACAAACTACAGATCTGATGTAGAAAAGCTGGCAACTATTGGCTTAACAACTTCTGGCGTACTTACGCAAAACCTATATTTAGAAGCTGTTGTAATTAACAAAGCAATTAAGCTGGAAAATATCTATTATGATTTCGATAAATGGAACATCCGCCCGGATGCTGCAGCAGAGTTGGATAAACTGGTTAAAATCATGGCTGATAATCCGACTATCTGGATCGAATTAGGTTCGCATACCGATAGCAGGGGCAAGGATGCTTACAACCTGAACCTATCACAAAAAAGGGCTGAGTCTGCTGTAGAGTATATCATCTCGAGGGGTATCGATAAAAACCGCATTACTGCTCATGGATATGGCGAAACACAGCTGTTAAACAAATGTAGCAACGGGGTAGAATGTAGCGAAGAAGAACACCAGTTAAACAGAAGAACAGAATTCAAAATCGTAAAACAATAAGCACAATTAAGATTTACGAAATATTTTATTTTTTTACCTGCCTCCGATGAAAATCGGGGGCATTTTTGTTTTCGGTAATCCATGGCTAGTGCTCCACCAGCTACATAAAATATAAATGTGTGTCAGTCTGAGCGTAGTCGAAGACCTTCTTTGCGATATCAATCATCCTTATAATACGAGAATGGATAAAGAAAGGCAGATTATTCATATGGATCAGGATGCATTTTTTGTATCGGTAGAAATCAGAAAAAATCCCAAGTTATTGGGTAAACCCGTAATTATCGGCGGCGGCGGCGATAGGGGTGTGGTAGCCTCTTGCAGCTACGAAGCACGCCAGTACGGCATACATTCTGCAATGCCCGGTAGAACAGCAAAATTGCTGTGCCCCCAGGCTATATTTTTAAAAGGCGATATGGAAGAATATTCCAAGGCATCACATGATATTACCGAAATTATTGCCGATAAAGTTCCCCTTTTTGAAAAAGCCAGTATTGACGAGCACTATATCGATATGACGGGCATGGACCGCTTTTTTGGTTGTATGAAATTCGCGTCAGAGCTCAGACAAAACATTATCAAAGAAATGGGCTTACCGATTTCCTTTGGCCTGTCGATCAATAAAACCGTAGCCAAAATAGCCACGAACGAATCTAAGCCTGATGGCGAACGGCAGGTTACTTTTCCCGAATTGCGGCCCTTTCTTGATCCTTTGGCGATCCACAAAATTCCGGGTATTGGCCATGCTACCTATAAAAAATTAAGCGAAATGGGTGTTCGTGAAATCCTTACGCTTACCCAGATCCCACAACAGCTCATGTTTAAAATACTGGGGCAGCATGGTTTAAGTTTATGGCAAAAAGCAAATGGGGTCGATCTTTCGCCAGTTGTACCTTATCGTGAAAGGAAATCTATTGGTACACAGGCTACCTTCGAAAGCGATACCATGGATATGGCCAAATTAAAGGCCATTATAACCGGAATGGTTACCGGCTTAACTTTTCAGCTGCGTAACCAGAAAAAATTAACCGCCTGCATTACCGTAACCGTGCGTTATACCAATTTCGAAACGGTTACCCAGCAAGAGCGTATTCCGTATACCTCGCTCGATTCTTTTTTAATCAGTAAAGCACATAGCCTGTTCGAAAAGGTGTATGCAAAACGGATGCTGTTACGGCTGGTAGGCGTAAAGCTTTCGCATCTGGTGAGCGGTTACGAGCAGATTGGCTTATATAATATTGCCGAAGAAGAATATAGTCTTTACCAGGCCATGGATAAAGTACGTAACCACTATGGTGCCGAAGCAGTGGTAAAAGCCTGTATTGTTACCCAGCCACCCCGCGATGAAACGGGGAAAATAATCAAGTACAATCCCCGTAAAAAGAAAATATTGATCGAAAACCAAACAGAAGATGAACAGCAGGAAGTAAGAAAACGATCGAAAATTAGAAGTTTTATGAGTGAAAAAGGAACAATAGGTACTAAATCTTATGATTAGCAATGTTTTTAAATGTCCATTCTTCTTATAGCCTAAAGTATGGCACGCAGCGCATTGACCAGTTAATTGCTACTGCCCGGAGTTTGGGTATCCACCAAATGGTACTTACTGATATCAATAATTCAACTGGTGCGGTAGAGTTTATTCGCGAGTGTTATAAACAAGGCATTGCCAAAGAAGCCGACGAAATACACAAAGGCAATATTCCGTATCAGATTAAACCGGTAGCGGGGATCGAATTCCGGATCGATAACAGGTTGTTGTATGTGGGCATTGCGAAGAATAAAGAGGGAATGCGTGAACTGAATGAATTTTTAAGCCATCACAACATCAACCATATTCCGTTACCCAATGTTCCACCCGAAATGGAGAATGTTTATATCATTTATCCCTTTCAAAAATCTTTTAACCCAGTACTAAAAGCAAATGAATTTGTAGGCATCCGTGCCAAACAGCTCAATCTTTTGTACAAACATCCGCTTTTAAAACAGAAAGAAAAGTTGTTGGTGTGGCATCCTGTTACCGTTAGCGATAAGATTACCTACCGCCTGCACGAATATTTTAGGGCGATCGAGCTTAATACCCTTTTAAGTAAAGTGAACGATGACCAAAAATGCGATCCGGATGAGTTCCTGATTCCAGAAGTAGAACTAACCCAGCAATTTGAACAGTATCCCTTTATTGTTCAGAATACACAGAAACTGATAAACAGCTGCGATTTAAGTGTTTATTTTGAGGATGGCACTACACCTACTTCTAAAAACAAGTTTTTTTATACCGGAGATTTCGAAGGAGATAAAAAAATGCTTCGGGAGTTGGCCGAAGAAGGGCTTAGATACCGTTATGGTGAAAATAATACAGATGCCACTGAGCGTTTGGAGAAAGAACTCCGGATCATCGAACTTAAAAACTTCTGTGCCTATTTTCTCATTACCTTCGATATTGTAAGCTATGCCATGAATAAATGCGGTTTTTACCACGTTGGCCGTGGCTCGGGTGCCAACAGCATTGTAGCTTATTGCTTGCGCATTACCGATGTAGATCCGATTGATCTCGATTTGTATTTCGAACGTTTCCTGCATGAAAAACGGACAAGTCCGCCAGATTTTGACATCGATTTCTCCTGGGACGAAAGGGAGGTGATACAACGTTATATCTTTGAACGTTATCCCAAATGGCATGTTGCTTTTTTAGGCACCATGAGCACTTTTAAAGATCGTGCAATTATCAGGGAAATCGGTAAAGTGCTGGGTTTACCCAAAGGAGAAATAGATAGTTTTACAGATCCCACCAAAGAACGTGAAAATTTACTGAATGTTACTTACCAGAAGTTATTGGCCGTGTACCAATACATGAAAGGAATGCCCAACCAGCGTTCGATTCATGCCGGAGGAATTTTAATTTCCGAAGAACCGATTACTTATTATACAGCCTTGGATATGCCGCCAAAAGGTTTTCCAACCGTGCAATGGGATATGTACGAAGCCGAAGCTATAGGTTATGAGAAATTCGATATTTTAAGTCAGCGGGGTATCGGGCATATCCGCGAAGCCGTGCAGCTCATTAAAAAAAATAAGGGAAAGGATATCGACATCCACGATTTTAAAACTTTTAAAGAAGACCAGAAATTGAACGGTATTCTTAAAGAAGGACAGCCCATTGGGTGTTTTTATATCGAATCGCCGGCTATGCGGCAACTGCTCAAAAAACTCAAATGCGATAATTATCTTACCCTGGTGGCAGCCAGTTCCATTATCCGTCCGGGCGTGGCGAGTTCAGGCATGATGAAATCCTATATCGAACGCTATCACGCACCCGATAAAGTAGTATACCTCTGCGAAGTGATGAAAGAGCGGCTTAGCGAAACCTATGGGGTAATGGTTTATCAGGAAGATGTGATCAAAGTATGTCATTATTTTGCAGGTCTGGATCTTGCCGATGCTGATATCCTGCGCAAAGCGATGAGCGGTAAATACCGGTCTAAACTGGCTTTTGATGAACTGGTGAATAAGTTTTTTGTTTCAGCCAGAGAAGAAGGGCACTCAGAAGAACTCATTACCGAAGTTTGGCGACAGATTTCTTCTTTTGCCGGTTATAGTTTTTCAAAAGCACATTCAGCCTCTTTTGCAGTAGAAAGTTACCAGAGTTTATTTTTGAAAACGTATTACCCCATGGAATTTATGGTAGCGGTACTGAATAATTATGGAGGTTTTTACAGTCGCTGGGTTTACGTGCACGAACTGCAAAAAACAGGAGCAAGGGTGCATTTACCCTGCGTTAACTGTAGCGATGATGTGGTAAATATAAAAGGCGAAGATGCTTATCTGGGCTTCATTGCCGTTCAGGGCTTGGAAGAAAAAATCATCAAAATTATTCCACAAGAACGTGCTGCAAATGGTTTGTATATAGATCTCGAAGATTTTGTAAGGCGGACCTGCATCTCATTAGAACAGGCCATTATTTTAATCCGTTTGGGCGCCTTGCGTTTTACCGGGAAAGATCGGAAAACCCTGCTTTGGGATGTGCATAACTACCTTGGGTTTAAACAAAAAAAAGTGAATCATGCCGAGCTTTTTAAGCTGAGTTACAAAACCTATCAGCTCCCCGTCTTGGCCGATTCCGAACTCGAAAATGCTTACACAGAATTAGAGTTATTGGGATATCCGCTTAATTATAAAATGTTCGATTTTTTAAAAACACCTTATCGTGGTGATGTGATGGCGGTAGATCTGCACACACATTTGGGTAAAACGGTAAGAATGGTAGGGAGCTATGTTTGCGAAAAAACGGTACATACCATTAAAAACACCAAAATGTGGTTCGGTACTTTTTTAGATGCCAACGGCGATTTTTTTGATACGACCCATTTCCCCAATAGCACACCCATGTATCCTTTTAAAGGAAAGGGCTGTTACCTTATTTTAGGTAAAGTGGTAGAAGATTTCGGCTTTCAGAGCATCGAAGTTTTAAAGTTCGCCAAACTGGATATCCAGATGAACCCAGTGGCGATTGATTAAATAAATTGATATGGATTTAAAATTAAAAAAAGACAGGTATTCAATAGTTGTTTACCCTCAAAGAAAAAGTATTAATGAAGTAAGTGTTTTAAAAAATACACTCGCAGAAAAAATTGGCTGGTATAGCAGTAGAAACTCAGAGGCACATGTTACGATTGCTCTGTTTGAAGCAGATAAGCATGAGTTGGATTTTTACATATCGTATACTAAAGACTTTTGCTATGCTGAAAAACCTAACTTTGTGATGTTTGATCAGTTCATTGCTTCGGAAAAAAACGGAGCAGTTGTTGTTTTACCTAACAAGACTGCTAAACCTTACTTGAATAGCCTTTTTAAAAGATTTAGACAAGGCTTGAGATATAAGAAAGCAATAAATGGAGCTGCTGCCCATATCTCTATTGGGAGAAAATTACATCCCGAAGATATTGAAATAGCTCAAGACCTGTTCGAAGAAGTTAGCTTGAATTTTTTATGTAAAAAGATTGCAATTCGTAAATTTAATGATGAGAAAGGACAGTATGAGGTCATTTACGAATTTTGTTTTTTAGGAAATCCTCCTAAACAAGGACAACTTTCATTCTTTCAATAGAATACACTCGCTATAACCCATAGTTGTAAGATTGCTTCGTTCCTCGCAATGACGACCTTTCTTTTGGGATGTATTAACGCTAGCGCCGCGAAGTATCCGGTGGCGATTTAAGGACGACGGATTGTCATTCTGAGCACAGCGAAGAATCTTTTTCACATCAATATTTAAAACCCATTTACCATATGAGGAATAGAAGTTCTTTAAGCTTATATGTTCCTTAAATGCCTTATATGGTAAAAAAAACTAAGACTCATTTCTAATGAACATACAAATAGCCTAACCATTTATCATTTAGCAGTTAAAATATAATTTCATATTTTTAACCATGATCCACTTTAAAGCAGAAATAGAGCGTTTCGAAACCATGGGCGAAAAAACCGGCTGGAGTTATGTCTTTATTCCGGCAGCACTGGCCAATGAAATCAAACCAGATTGTAAAAAGAGTTTCAGAGTAAAAGGAAAGATAGATCAGTTGGAGATTAGCGGTATGGCAACCATCCCGATGGGAGAGGGCGATTTTATTATTGCTTTAAAAGGTGAAGTCCGTAAAAAATTAAGAAAAGAAGCCGGAGCAAGTGTCGAACTCTATTTAGAAGAAGATAAAGATTTCAAAATCGAAATGCCCGAAGACCTCGAAATCTGCTTATCAGAAGAAGAACATTTAATTCGGAATTTTTTAAAACAGCCTAAATCGCACCAAAACTATTACATCAACTGGATCAATCAGGCTAAAACCGAGCCTACACGTACCAAAAGAATCGTAATGACCGTTAAAGCCATGGATAAAGGGCAAGATTTTGGTGCAATGATCAGGGAATCGCAGGGGAAGTCTTAATTTATAGTCCTAAGTCTATAGTCCTTAGTCCTGGAACCGAAAATACTACTCATTGATTGCTTGGGTATTGATGGCGGAACAGATACAGTATTCAAAATAACAGTCAGTGGATGTTGCTTGCTGTACAAACC
>NZ_JBFTRT010000293.1:0-6990 GCF_056399685.1 Pedobacter sp. 01N416 | reverse complement strand
CATTTATAGTGGTATCCTTTTTTAGTAACCGATATCCATATTCAATTTGTTCCTTCACCTGGTTTGGATTCATGAAATGGGCTATTGTATTCGCCATGATGATGCCAGATAAATGTTCTGGATACTTCAAGGCATAGTTAATGGCCAGAATACCACCGAATGAATGACTAAGTAAGTACACTTTTTCTACGCCCAATTTTAACCGCAGTTCTTCAACATCTTGAACAATCCGGTCTAAACTATAATTTTTTGCATTTTGCGAATGACCAGATCCTCTTTGATCCAGGTAAACCATTGTTAAACATTTCTCCAGGTTTGCTCCACCCATTTTTTCAAAGGAAAGAAAGTCCTGACCAGGGCCTCCATGTAAGTAGATACAAACAGGTCCTTTGCCTGCCACCTTAACAGATAATTTTACCGTATCAGAAGTTAAAATGGCCTGGTTCCCCATTTTGAGATGTGAGGTTGAATCTGACGGGGAACAACCACTAAATAATACGATTAATACAACAAAAAAGATATAAATTATTTTCATAGGAATAGTTTCTAATATTAAATTACACAACTTTACAATAAACAATCAAGCCAGTTTAATAATACTTTAATATCCACAAAAAAACACCAATAATTCTTAGCATTTTAACATCAAAATCTGACCAGAATTTTCAATTTCATACAGCCTTTAACTCGTTTTAGGCAGAAAAATAGAAAATTTATAATGCAAGCATAACAAACAGACTGTATACCGTTTTGATATTTGGTCTACGGCTATCGGCATTAAATAACTAATCCAACTCTAATTAAGAATAATATTCTGAATATAGATTCATTTTCAAAATTATATTCTTATTTAACTTTTTTCTGATTTCTCTTGCATATTAATGAACCAAAAACTAAATTGGTTTTTATAAACAATAAGATAACAATGACTATTCAGAACAACATATTTTCTACCGCTACTACTGCAAAAGCAGCTGGTAATGTAGTGTTACCTGTCATTTTACTTAACCTCCTACTCCTAAACATTTTATGGGGTAATAAGCGGACGCAGTTTAAATAGATTTTAAAGGGCAGTCGCTACACTACGGCTATGCTGCTTTCGAGGGTATTAGAGCCTATAAAACACACAACGGCAACCGCATTTTCAAAGCCGCGGCCCATTTCGATCGCTTAGAGCGTTCTTGCCAATTGGCAAACATTCCTTTCCCATGGGATAAACAGGAATTAATTGCAGCAACCTATAAATTACTTCAGTTGAACAAACTGAAAGATGCTTATATCCGTCCCCTGGTATTTTGCCACCCGAACATGAAATTAAACGAGCCGAGTGGGGTTTCGATCTTAATCTGTGCCTGGGAATGGGATGCATATTCTGGTAACAAATTGTTAAAATTAACAGTTTCTGATTATGAAAGGCCAAACCCAAAATCGATTCCAATGGAGGCGAAATTGAGTGGAAACTATGTTAATTCTATTTTAGCTACTACTGCGGCAAATATTAAAGGTTATGACGAGGCTTTGCTTTTGGATATGCACGGTTTTGTTGCCGAGGCATCTGGAGCAAACATCTTTCTTGAAAAAGACGGAAAACTGTTTACACCATCTTTAGGAAATATTTTACCAGGAATTACACGTGCAACCGTAAAAGAACTTTGCACCGTTCTGGATATAGAATGCATTGAGAAAAAATTAACTACAGAAGATTTAAAAAATGCCGACAGCGCTTTCTTATGTGGAACAGCAACCGAGATAGCAGGTATAGCATCAATTGATGATATCGTATATCGCCCGTTGTGGAGAGAATCTCTCGGTTATACCATACAGCGAGCTTATAAAAACCTGGTACTCGAAAAAGTAAATTACGAAGTGATTATATAGCAGGTAGAATGTTGGTTGATAGTTAAATAGCCAATGGTTGATAGCCAATTCGGCCATATACCATGAACTAAAAAACCATCAACCAAAAAAGAAATTTAAAGAATAAGAAAGTACTTAAAAACAAATGACTGAAGAAATCAATCAACACTTCCCGAAGGCCTACCAGCAAATTAATGGTGCAACAAAAGCATCAGGATTTGACATGGCATCTGATGTGTTGACTTGCTCTTTGCTCAGAACACTTGCTTCTACCAAGCCTTCAGGTAAATTTCTGGAACTTGGAACAGGAACAGGTTTATCTACTTCCTGGATATTAGATGGTTTAGATCAAAATAGTACACTTACCTCGATAGATAATGACGCTAAATTTTTAGCGATTGCCAAAACTTTTCTTGGTGAGGATGAACGCTTAACATTAGTTGATACCGATGGTGCGGAATGGATTGAAAAGAATAAAGACAAAAAGTTCGATTATATTTTTGCTGATACCTGGCATGGAAAATATTTGCTTTTAGATGAGGCGATATCTATGCTTAATACCGGCGGACTTTACATCATCGATGATATGCTGCCACAATCGAATTGGCCTGATGGCCACCAGGATAAGGCTATAAAATTGATCAAAGATTTAGAATCCCGTGATGATCTGCACTTAACCAAGCAGGTTTGGGCAACAGGAATCGTGATCGGAGTAAAAAAATAAATAAGATTAAATAGTTCTTTAATTTTTTAAATAGTTAGTATGTTTGTGATTCATCAAAGACATGAATATAAACACAAACATTATTAGCAACCTAATTATTGTCATTTCTCAAAAGAGAGGTGGAAATCGTTGCGTATAATATTAAAAATATACCATATCGAAACCGCCTCCCACAAGAGGCGGTTTTTTTTTGCCTCAAAAAGAAATAATTGAAATACAACAGCATACATACAATTTAAACAATGAGCGAATTAAACAAGTACAGTAAAACATTTACACAAGACCCTACACAACCGGCAGCGCAAGCTATGCTTTATGGAATCGGATTAACTGATGCTGATATGGCTAAAGCACAGGTCGGTATTGCAAGTATGGGTTACGATGGTAACACCTGCAATATGCACCTTAACGATCTGGCAAAAGATGTGAAAAAAGGGGTCTGGAATAATGATTTAGTGGGCTTGGTTTTTAATACCATTGGCGTAAGTGATGGGATGAGCAACGGTACAGATGGTATGCGTTACTCGCTGGTAAGCCGCGATGTAATTGCTGATAGTATCGAAACCATTTGCGGTGGCCAATATTACGATGGAATTATCTCTATCCCTGGCTGTGATAAAAATATGCCTGGCGCGATTATGGCCATGGCACGTTTAGATCGCCCTTCAATTATGGTTTATGGTGGTACGATTGCGCCTGGCCATTACAAAGGCGAAGAATTGAACATCGTTTCAGCTTTCGAAGCTCTGGGGCAGAAAATATGTGGCAACCTTTCTGAGGAAGACTATCAGGGCATCATAAAACATACTTGCCCTGGTGCAGGTGCTTGTGGAGGGATGTATACTGCRAACACAATGGCATCAGCAATTGAGGCTTTAGGTATGAGTTTGCCTTATTCATCTTCGAACCCAGCAATCAGCGAGGAGAAAAAACAAGAATGTTTAGATGCGGGTAAATACATCAAAATTTTATTAGAGAAAGATATCAAACCATCTGATATTATGACGAGAAAAGCATTCGAAAATGCCATTCGTTCTATTATCATTTTAGGTGGCAGTACGAATGCAGTATTACATTTTATTGCAATGGGTAAAGCTATCGGTATCGAAATCTCTCAGGATGATTTCCAGCGCATGAGTGATGTAACACCCGTACTTGCCGATTTCAAACCTAGTGGAAAATACTTAATGCAGGATTTACATCAATATGGAGGTATCCCGGCAGTATTGAAATATTTATTAAACGAGGGTTTATTACATGGCGATTGTTTAACTGTTACCGGAAAAACCCTGGCTGAGAATTTAGCCGATGTAAAATCGGTTATGGATTATGATCAAAAAATCATCCAGAAACTAAGTGAGCCGATTAAAGCCACTGGTCACCTACAGATTCTTTACGGAAACCTGGCTGAAAAAGGTTCTGTTGCAAAAATAAGTGGTAAAGAAGGTGAGAAATTTGAAGGCCCTGCACGTGTATTCGACGGCGAACACGATTTAATTGCCGGAATTTCAAGCGGACGTGTTCAACCTGGCGATGTAATCGTAATTAAAAATTCAGGTCCGGTAGGTGCGCCAGGTATGCCAGAAATGTTAAAACCAACCTCAGCAATTATTGGTGCTGGTTTAGGCAAATCAGTGGCTTTAATTACCGACGGACGTTTCTCTGGTGGTACACATGGATTTGTGGTTGGTCACATTACACCTGAGTCCTACAAAGGTGGCTTAATAGGCTTGGTAGAAGATGAAGACCGGATTTTGATCGATGCGGTAAACAACATCATTAGCTTACAGGTAAGTGACGAAGTGATTGCAGCGCGTAGAAAAAACTATGTACAACCAGCATTAAAAGTAACAAAAGGTGTTTTATATAAATATGCTAAAACAGTTTCAGACGCAGCTAGTGGTTGCGTAACTGACGAATACTAAAATCAAAAAATCATCCCCCAGATTAATTGATTACTAATAAAATAGATTATGCAAATAATTAAAAGTATTCAGAATAGGATTTATGAAATCCGGGGAGAAAGAGTAATGCTGGATTTCGATTTGGCATCGCTTTATGAAGTTGAAACGAAGGCACAGAATCAGGCGGTAAAACGTAACATAAAGCGTTTTCCTGAAGATTTTATGTTTCAGTTAACTTCTGCTGAGTTTGAAGAGATAAAACTTCAGATTGATGCAAGTAATCAAGGTACATCATCACAAATTGTGATGACAGGCGGAACCAACTTGAAGTCACAAATTGTGACTTCAAGTTGGGGAGGTACTCGAAAATTGCCTTATGCCTTTACAGAGCAAGGGGTTGCCATGTTGAGTGGCGTTTTGAAAAGTGATAAGGCAATTAACATGAATATTGCCATTATGAGAGCCTTTGTTGACGTTCGGAAAATTTTGCTGAAGCAAAGCAACCTTAATGAACAGTTAACAGAAATTAAAGAACGGATTGGGGAACATGATGTTCAGCTCAACGAGCTGTATGATGCAATGGAAAATTTAATAGACGAGAAAATTGCTCAATTAAAATGGAACGACAGACAAAGAATTGGGTTTAAAATTAAAGAATAGTAGAACCGCAAAAACATAACTATGGAAACTGCACAAGATACAATACAACAAAACGAGGCGAAAGCAGAAACCTCAAAAACCTTATTTAAAGGAACAGGCTCGCAAGTTTTGTTGAATGGATTAATTGAAGAAGGTGTAACCACCATTTTCGGTTATCCGGGAGGAGCAATCATGCCTATTTATGATGCTCTTTATGATTATGCTGATAAATTAGAACACATCTTAGTTCGCCATGAGCAAGGTGGTATCCACGCCGCTCAGGGTTTTGCAAGAGCAAGCGGCGAAGTTGGTGTTGTTTTCGCAACCAGCGGGCCAGGTGCAACCAATTTGGTTACTGGTTTGGCAGATGCGCAAATCGATAGTACGCCATTGGTTTGTATCACCGGACAGGTTTTCGCCCACCTATTGGGAACGGATGCTTTTCAGGAAACTGATGTGATTAACATTACTACTCCGGTTACAAAATGGAACTATCAGGTTACTGATGCCAAAGAAATTCAAGAGGTATTGGCTAAAGCTTTTTATATCGCTAAAAGTGGCAGACCAGGTCCTGTTTTAATCGATATTACCAAAAATGCACAATTACAATTGGAGGAATTTCCTGAATATGTAAAGTGCAACCACATCCGAAGTTATCGCCCGAAGCCAAAAGTTAGGGTAGAATATATCGAGCAGGCAGCCGAATTAATCAATTCAGCAAAAAAACCTTTCATTTTATTTGGACAAGGTGTTATTTTGGGTAAAGCCGAAGAAGAATTCAAAGCTTTTATCAATAAATCAGGAATCCCTGCTGCATGGACCATTATGGGCGAAGGTGCTATTCCAACTTCACACCCGTTAAATGTAGGTATGTTAGGCATGCACGGTAATTATGGCCCGAACGTATTAACCAACGAAGCTGATGTAATTATTGCCATCGGTATGCGTTTTGATGACCGTGTAACCGGTCGTTTAGATAAATATGCCAAACAAGCTAAAGTGGTACATTTAGATATTGACCCTGCCGAAATTGATAAAAATGTTAAGGCAGAAGTTGGTGTTTGGGGCGACTGTAAAGAAACTTTGCCCCTATTAACCAATTTAGTTAACGAAAACAAACACGAAGATTGGTTAGCTAAGTTCAGACAATATAACCAGGAGGAAATAGATCAAGTCATCACTCCCGAGCTTTATCCAACTGGTGATGAAATGACCATGGGCGAAGTATTGCGCAACATCAACGAAATCTGTGGTGGCGATGCCGTAATCGTTACCGATGTTGGTCAGCACCAAATGGTGGCCTGTCGTTATGCTAAATTCAACAATACCCGCAGCAACATTACTTCTGGTGGTTTAGGTACAATGGGTTTTGGTTTACCAGCAGCAATTGGTGCTAAATATGGTGCACCTGATAAAACCGTTATCGCAATTATCGGTGATGGTGGTTTCCAGATGACGCCTCAGGAACTGGGTACCATTATGCAGTTTGGCGCAGCAGTAAAAATTCTGATTTTGAACAACCGCTTTTTAGGTATGGTTCGTCAATGGCAACAGCTTTTTCATGATAAACGTTATTCTTTCGTGAATATCACCAGCCCTGACTTTGTTGCTTTAGCAAAATCGTATTATATCGAAGCGAGCAAAGTTGATGAACGTGCAAACCTAAGAACTGCACTAGAGACCATGATCAACCACGAAGGTTCTTACCTATTAGAGGTTATGGTAGGCAGAGAAAATAATGTTTTCCCTATGGTTCCTCAAGGAATGAGTGTAAGCGAAATCAGGTTGAAGTAAGGTAGAGGTTTAAGATAAAAAAGAAACTATCATGAGTACTGAAGATAAAATAAAATATACAGAAGACACCGT
>NZ_JBFTRT010000292.1:0-5925 GCF_056399685.1 Pedobacter sp. 01N416 | reverse complement strand
TGTACATACTGTCGGCATTTTCCTGATCGGCTTTTTTACCACTACACGCTGACAACGCTAAACCAAAGGCAGCTACCAAGATTATTATTTTCGTTTTCATATCAAATGTTATTGGTGTACTTATATAATCCCTTTTAAAAGGCAATTGTTAAAAGAGGGTTTTGGTACGTCATTGCGATTAGTCGGAGTCAGGGGTCGGAGGTCAGAAGCCTGGACTTGTAAGCCAAACGATACGTCATTGCGAACCAAAGGAGAGGAATTGTGAGGTGAAGCAATCCAATCATTAAAAATAAACGATTTAAGCCCTATAATTAGATATCAGCTTATATCCCCTTCAATTCCTTATATGGTCAAATACCAATGTAAGTGGTGTTTGGTTTATCATTCCTTTAAACAAAATCAACCGGAAATCTTGATTATTCCCGGTTGAGTAAGCGATTTCTAACCTTTAGGTTCCGAAATATGAGCATTATTTGATATGGGCAAATTAATCTTTCACTAACCTTACCGCGGCACCTGTGGTTTTACTATAGTCGGTTACTCGCGGTTCGCTGTATTTGTTAAAGTCAAGATAGTAGGCAAAGCTGTCGCCGCTTGATTTGGTAGTACTCGACCACCAATAGCTTAACCATACCCCATACTTGAAAGATTGGCCGCCACCATATTCATCGCCACCTGCACTGCCATTGGTAAGTAAATTGAGACCTGAGGAGTTATCGCCATTGCCATGCGCAAATTTATACGAATCTTTTACGTCCCAGCCAGTAGTGCCACGCATTTTTTTACCGGCTACTTTTTCACCACCTAAAGCCGCAATAAGGGTTAAAAATTCACTGCTGCTAGGTACGTGCCAACCAGCAGGTGCTAAGCCACGGCGATCGGTAACCGCATAAAAGTTGTACAGCTTTCCGTATTTCTTTTCATTGCTGCTGTCGAAATTAAGGTAACAATAAGCGGGAATTTTTTCTCTGCTTACTTTTTCCCATTCTTTTTGGTTGGCTGCGTAATAAATCTGCTCGCCGTTTCTATAGGTGCTCACGTTTAAATTGGTACTTGTCCATACCTGGTTGCCAATTTTTACCTGCCCGGTAATTTCAGGCGAGGCATTGTATATTTCTTTTAACTGCGCCGCTTGTGCTGCATTACAGCTCCAAACAAAGTTGGTAGGTTGTATGCCGCCGCTTCTTTTTAAACATTCTTTAGTTGCTATTGCATCAGCTTCCTCTTTGGTTTTTGCTATACCCCAGCCAAATGCAGTACCCACATTACCGTTTATGGTGCGGTATGCCGCACAACCTGTGCCCGAATAGGTGAGCACAATGCTGCAAGATCCGCCACGTTTGTTGCATTCGTCAACCGCTTTCTTCTCGGCTTCTGCCCGGTTTGACTGATCGAATGAAAAACCATAATAAAACCCATTAGATCGGTCTATAGCCAACGCGCCATATYTGGTTTTAACCGGAACAGCCGTTTTGGTTGCCGATTTTTTTACCTGTGCAATTACAGCAGATGCCGTTGCCAATAGCACAAGCATTGGTGCCATTAGCAGGAGTTTGTTTATTTTCATGCCCTAATTTGTTTGTTTGTTGCAAGCAAATTTCCCCATCACACCAGTTAGCGTCAATACCTGTTATTGGGTATATTTTAATGAGGGTAGTGTGGAGTTGGAGGTTCGAAGTCTGGATTTCTTAAAAGGGAATTAGCCGAGGATCAGTCTGGGTTGATAGGTTTTTTGGAGCGCAGAGGCTGTGATCCTTGGGCTGGCTTCGATCCTGCTGTCCGTTTCTCCCGAAGAAACCTGTGAAACAAGCAAGCACACAATAAAAAAGTAAAAACTAGTGCTTAAATCGGGATCCACTTCCATCAGGGCTATTTAACAATGGGCTGTACCTCGAAAAGACCCCCACTGGTACAGTTCTTAGTGGTTAGGAAGTGGATTGGATGATTTGTGCATTCACAGTATTTAGCTCATCAAGTTTTTTAATAAAGAAATTGATTTATAATTTAACGGAAGAACAAGTCATGCCGTTGCTAAGGTTGGGCGCTAAGACTTGCGCTAGAAAGGAGGAGTCGCTAATGGTTGTATTGTTTTAAGTCAATTTTGATCGTTTTATACTTTAGGTTCACCCCCTTAATATACTTTTCTGTAAAATATTTAATAGTAAGGATTTGCCCGTCAATAGTAGGATTGTCAAAAATGTATTCTGGGAACATGTAATTGTTATTTTTCATTCCCTTTTCGATTTCTCCTTTTTTGATTTTAATCCTGAACGATTTTTGAGTGTCGACATTATAGAGTGTTAGAGAATTAAAATCGAATTTTGGAATATGACTTCTGTTGGTAACAGAAACCACAAAAGGCATTTGACTATTGTCTGAAACGTAGATAGCTGTTCCAATTTTTTTTATTAGTTTACCAGAAGCTTTGCTGTATAAATAGTAATCGTCTGGATCGCAGCAACCAGAAATGACCCTGTTTGTATATAGGAATGTAGTTCTAAATTCTTGAAAACTTGTATGTCCAAGCCGATTAGTCAATTGTACTAATCCATCACCTAATGTAAAGATTGTTTTTTTCTCTCGATTTCTATTTTCAAAAGTTATCCATGAAGAGTCGCAGTTATAATTCCAGTATAGTTTTGCCCCATTATCTAAAGAAATTGGTTCACAAGAAATAATTTGGGCTAACAATGTATCCTTTGTGCAATCACAGTTTTTACTTGGATTTTTTTGAGTTATACTCAATTTAGTAGGGTGTTTATTAGTACAGGCAGCTACAATTAAAAGTAAAGCTAGAATATTTAGATAACGTTTCATAATATTGGAGTTAACATCGAAACATTTGGGTRGAATAGCTGGAGTTGTTCTAAAGATAGGGTTTTGGGATCCGATATACTAAAGTAAACCGAATAAAATTCATTTTATTTAGTCAATCGTTTTATATTTTCTCTCCAGATGTAAAGCCCGTCAAAAACACCGCCGGTTAAAAATGCCTCTAAAAATTCAGGGAATGAATTTGTTAAGGTGATTACATTTTCCACCTTGTTATAAATGTGGTAATCATTTCTGTCGACAGGATTTATATTGATTGTCCACATATCAGAATAGATTAAATATTCCGCAAAATGGAAATCATTTAGTTCCACTGCATAAGTATCTGGTTGGTCTATATTGTCAATAATTTCGTCTAATGGAATGATCCTAAACATATCTTCCTCTGATTCGAAACCATTTGAAAAGCTATAGAATTTAACTAAATCATCGGGTAATTTAACTCTCATGATGTTCTCAAAATCCAATATTTCCGTTGGGGAAGCTGGCGCATAAAGCATAATCCCAAGTTCTTCCTTATCAGCCATAATTCTGGCTATAATGTCTGTTATTGTTGGATGCATGAGTATTTGATTAGGATAATCGTCCTTATGAAATTTTGTAAATAACTATATAATTTAAATTCTATAGCCTATTTTCTTTTGTTCTTCACACGTGGCAGGCATGCGCCAGCGGAGGTATTATTCATCTATGTCTTCGAACGTTAATTTGTTGTTTTTCTTTTCAATTTCTATTTTCCTCCAGGTTGGTGCATATCCACTTCCATGTGGCTCAAAAAGTTCCCTAACATACTGTTCTTCTGTTTCGTAATTTGTAAATCTTTTAGGCCCATTGTAGTCGCGTTCCTGGTTATCAAAACGGGTTGTAACTTCTTCCTCTTTAGAGAAATTAGAAGCATTTTTTATCTGATTTATGATTCTTTGTTTATCATTAGGTGTAATAATCAAAGTAAAGGTGTGGTAATAGTCACCCACTCCCCAATCAGATTTATTCTCCTCAATTTTATAATTATCTTTTAGCTGAATACCCTGCTCCATTAGTAATTTTTCTGCATCTGTTTTCGAAAACAGCTCGTCTTCGAATACATATAAAACAGTTTTTATCAAGATCAAAAGTGTCAAAATTATGGAGATATATTTTCCAACCTTTGGGTAGCCCAATTTCTTTGGTAACCAATATGTAAGGTAAATAAGGGCTGTTATTAAGAAAAAAAATATAAATCCAATTATTATTATGATCATTTGTTGGCTTTAATATATCTGCATAAATGTTTAATTGAAGAGCGGACTTTTTTCATAAATGCTTCAGGTCAATAGTGTAAAACACAAGCGTTTTTAAGTTGATCGGTCATTTATAATGTCGAGTGGTGTAGCAAATGAACCCTTATTTGTAATATAATCTTTATCATCTTCGGTTAGTTCGTTTGTACCGAGTGCAATGTCTTCCCATACTTTTCCGTCTTTTCGTTTAAGTGCAAATTCAATTGTCTCAATTTTTGGTTTTTTGTTCAGTCCTAACATTGTCAGATCTATAAATTGGCCTTTTTTGATGTCTCCTTTCACGACTGTTCCAAGTAAGAAAAATTGTTTTCCTTTCAATTGATAAGCATTGTTAAGCTTAAACAGAGCAATGGTTATTGCATGCCAATTATCACCACAATGTCGGCATTGCCTTGCGTATGGAGTCCTTGCAAGTTTATTACACTTTGGGCAATTGTTAAGAAATACCTTTTCAGGATTTTCCGTCGTTATTCGTCTTGCTACATTCAACTCAAATTCATCATAGCCATGTTTTAGAAAATTAAGTATTTCGGATTCCGTTCTAATCCAACCTCTATTAGTCAAAATTCTTCTCATCTTAGGATCATCAGAAGTCTTATAGGTATGCATATGGTGTTTCAGTGCTAACTTTTCATTGTCAGTCATTAAGTTACTGAAGTAGTTTATAATATAACTTGCTGTCTCTTGGTCCATGTTAGGTTTTGTCGTAGTTGCTACCAATGCTTAAATATAGCAACTGTTATTTTATCAATTTCGTGATTGAGTAAATGAAGAGAATTTTATTTAAGTTAAGGGCAATGGCGTATACTAATGTGCATTTAACGAACCCAACTCCTTAAGCTATTTAGCGAGATTAATATATTTCCCCTTTTTATCCTATATTTATTTTACCAGACTTCTTAGCTCAGTTGGTAGAGCAACAGACTCTTAATCTGTGGGTCCAGGGTTCGAACCCCTGAGGGGTCACAATATCACTTATTGTATTTGAACGAAATATAAAATTAATCGTTTATGAACGATACTTTGCCAAAAGACCCTTCGGCTGATTTGCCGGGAGATACTGCTACTCGTTACGAGCAGTTTTTCGGCCCATTATTCTTTGAGCCCTATGCTATAGAAGTTGCAAAACGAATTCAATCCATTCCGGTTTCTGTAGTGCTCGAAATTGCGGCTGGGACAGGGCGTGTTACCCGTCATATTAGGGAGCATATTCCATACGCAGCAAAGCTGATCGCTTCAGATATTAGCGAGGAGATGTTGGCCGTAGCCAAAAAGACGTTGAGCCACCTTGATATTGACTGGCGAAATATTGATGCCCAGCAACTTCCTTTTAATGATAATAGTATAGATTTGGTGGTTTGCTGCTTCGGGTATATGTTTGTTCCTGATAAACCGAAAGCATTTGCAGAGGCCTATCGGGTTTTGAAACCAGGTGGCCTGTTTTTATTTACCACCTGGGATAAGCTGGAAAATAATGCGGCATCTTATTCTGCCAGATCTATTGCAATGAAATATTTAGAACACCCCTTGCCCGAATCGCATAATCTTGCAACCTCGATGAATAATGAAGCGCATATAACACTATTATTAAAGGATGCCGGCTTTGCAAAAATATCAATTGAAAAAGTAAAACTTTTTTCCGTAAGTCCAACCGCAAAAGAAGCTGCATGCGGTTTGGTAGAGTGGGGACCTGTTTATGAGGAGATCAAAAAACAGAATCCTGACTGTATAGACGAGATAAAAATTAAGGTGGAAAAAGAACTTGCTGAAAAATTCGGAGCTGCTCCCATGATCGCTCCAATAAGTGCTGTAT
>NZ_JBFTRT010000291.1:0-13496 GCF_056399685.1 Pedobacter sp. 01N416 | reverse complement strand
CCTTTTAATCATGGCCAGCTGACCGTAACGTCCAGTTTCTTTGGTCTCAATTAATAGTTTATCCACAGGAGCAAGAATCAATGAAATAGGCGTTCTGAATTCATGGCTCAGATTTGTTAAAAATTTAATTTTCAATAAATCCAACTCACGCAATCTTTCAGCTTCTTTCCGGTCCTGTTGTCGTAATTGCAACGCTTGAATTCTCTCCTGCTCCTGTAATTGCCTGGCCTGGATCCTTTCCTGCTCTAAGGCAAATTCCTTCCTTAACTTTTTGATCCCTCTATTCCGGATAAACAGGAGTGAAAAGCCAATTGCTAAAATATACAGTATATATGCCCATGTGGTTCGCCAGAAAGGAGGTAAAATGGTAATTTTCAAGTGCGACTCTGCCAGTGGTACAGGATCGTTTCCGTTAAAAGCTTTTACATGAAAGGTGTAATTTCCGGGATCAAGATTTGTAAAAGTGGCCTTACGCATTTCTGCAGGAACTGTAAGCCAATGTTTATCGAATCCTTCTAAATTGTATTTATAAGTTATTTTGCTGTGGTTAATATAATTGAGCAATGCAAATTCGAGTGAAAAGATGTTTTCTTTATAGGTAAAGGTTAAATTTTCGAGTTCTGTTATTGTTTTTGGCAAAATAATATGGCCGTTAATACTTTCTCCAACCTGTATGTTATGGTTAAACATTTCTAAGCCCGTTATTACCAGTATTGAAGGATACTGCTCCTTAGTAATTTGGCCCGCCCTAAAAATGTTGAAGCCGTTTGCCCCTCCAAAAATCAGTTCACCGGCTTTTGTTTTGTATACAGCATTCATATTAAATGTGGGCCCCTGCAATCCGTCGGCCTCATTGTATTTACTGTATRTAAATCTATAATTTCCCCCTTCAGCAACCACGGAGATCTTGTAAAGGCCTTTTTGCGAACTATACCAAATATGATGATTTTCATCTTCAAGCAACTCCAAAACAGCACTTTCGGGCAGCCCGACTTCCTCGCTTAAATTATTAAAGGTTTTTGTTGCAGGATTATATATACTTATACCCTCACGGGTGCCTATCCACATCCATCCTCTGCTATCTTCGATAATGGAATGTACATTACCGGGTATCAGGCTGTTCGTATCCTTACTGTTATTAATTAAATGGGTAAATTTAAAGGTTTTGGGATCCAGCATACTAACTCCACGGGTAGTACCAATCCAGATTCTTTTAAATTTATCTTCATATAAACAATTAATGATATTCGAATTTAGTGTGTTCTTAACTGTCGAATTAAAGTGCTTAAAGGTTTTGGTATTCTGGTCAAACAGGTCCAATCCACTACTTAAAGTACCAACCCAAAGCCTGTTGGATGAATCTTCTAATAGGGCATAAATGCGATTATCTGAAAGGCTGGAAGGATCTGTAGTATGCTTATAGTGGGTAAATTTAGTTCCGTCAAAAGAATTAAGTCCGCCTAAATAGGTTCCAATCCACAAGAGGCCCGAATGATCGATGTAAAGGCTTACAACAACATCACTACTTAAAGAGTTATTGTTGGCAGGATTATTACGATATGCTGTAATTTCGCCTGTGCTTCTGTTTAAATACAGCAAACCCGTGCCGTTTGTTCCAATCCACAAATTCCCCTTATTATCTTCCGCAAATGAATTAACGTCTTTATATATCGTATTTTTCCCTGTTAAATACTCATTTCGCGGAAACTTARAGATGCTTTTATGATAGTAACAGATCCCTTTTTTAAAGGTGCCAATCCAGATTATTCCGTTATTGTCTTTGTATAAGGTAACAATGCTGTTCTGCTTTAATCCCCTGGGGTCATCTTCTTTACTTAAAATATAACTTATTTTGTTGGTTAGCTTATTTAAGATATTAATTCCACCATGATCGGTCCCGATCCAGATATTTCCATCATCTCCCTCTATAATGGAACTTACATTATTCGAACTGAGGCCTGAATGATCCGGCTTCTTTCCAAAATAACGGAAAGTGTTACTTTTTTCATTAAGATAATACAAGCCGAAAGGGTTACTTATATTATAAATAAAAATATTGCCTCCAGAATCGTGGCTGAGGTGGAAATCGCTTAACTGACCTCCAAAACGTTTGTTTATTGCAAAATACCTGTTTGTTACCCGCTGTTCTTTCAGGTTAAACTTATCAAGAACGCCGTTGGTATAAACAACCCACAAATTACCTTTCTGGTCATCCAAAAAATAGCTTATTTCGTTAGTGTACAAGGAGTTTACTATTCCATTTTTATGCGCATACCTGGTGGTTGTATTACTTTTCGCATCATAACAAAAAATGGAATTCATGTCCATCATAGCGGTTGAGGCCGGCTTGGGTTCCAAACCACATAAACCCTTTATGATCTTTATATATGGCTTTTACCTGATTATCAGATAAGCCGTTAGCAATATCCAGATGAGAAAATTGGTATAAACTTTCTTGAGCAAAAAGAGAATTACACAGTAGGAATGTGCTTATTAAAATTAAAATCCGAAACATATATTCTACTCAATACAGAAGCATTATTACCTTCAAATAATTAATTTGAAATAAAATTTGGTTACAAAACGGCTGTTTAATATTGACATAACCAAGCTACGCTTATATTTTGATATTTTTTAATAAACAGGAAAATTGTAGGTAAGCAGAATGCATAAAGGTGCTTAAATCACTAACAATTAAATGGTCTAATATTCCCTGATCGATGCATAAACACCATAGGGTGTATTGCTTATACCATAAAAAGGACGTAAGGTATAAACATGCTTACCATCCTTCAATTGGAAAGATGTAGAATCAATTATGGATAGGTTTGTTAATAACTGCTCAGGTTTGCTCCTCAATGCGAGTTCGGTATCGGTATCGAAAGCCAACAATGTAGGACCGTAAAAAAAAGCAACTTTGTTCATGTCATCCCGCATGCGCTCGATTCTAAAGCGATAATCAAATACCAATTTAATCTGATCCTTGTTTCTCCAGACCCTATCCAGCCGCACAAAAGAATTTGGAACAGCAGTTTGGGATTGCAAGCGCCCATTCACATAAATCTTCAACTCATTTGCCCATGAGGGAACAAATAAGTTAACGGTTAGTCGGATATCCTTTTCAGTTGAAAAAGAAAACAAAACCTCCTTGTCCTTAGGAAAATTACCCGTTTGGTTAAGGGTAAGTTTTTTTTCACGCCAATTGAGCTGGGAAGGGATATATTGATTGATCCAAAGGCTTGATGAATCCCTGAAATAAATATTGGCATTAAGACCTGCAAATGCTTCTATTGCCGTTCCGTTACAACAACGAAAATCGTTTTCCTTTAAAAAAGCCTTTGTTCTTGGTGAACCAAGGGGAAGATGATAGACGCAAGTTCCATTCTGGTCATTCTGGGTAGGCAGTACCGCATTATAAAAAGCATTCATATAAGCATCGGCATACGTTGGTTTTCCTGTCCAGGTGAACAGTTCGGCGGTAAGCTTTTGGGTATTATGGGTAACGCATGATTCAGCAATCTCTTTCGTCATCGTGTTGCTCAAGTGCCCTGGCAGCCCCCAGTGCTCTGCAGAGAGCGAAGTTGGCGTAGTTACATTAGGGCGCGGACCACTACTTGATCCATTGACATAAGTATGGTCATGCTCAAGAATATTCCAAAAATTCAGTACCGCATCATGGTATGCCTGCTCACCGGTAAGCATATACCGTTGAGCAAAGCCATTAATCAAAACCAAATGGGTATTGGTATGCAGGTCGCTAAGAATGTCATGATTTTTGGAAAGCGGCTGCAGAAACCAATCTCTGTCAAATAGCTTTGCAAGCTCAAAATGCATTGGATTTTTTGTGATTTTATATAACTTGTACAATACCTCGTTCATTGCCCCAGGTTCATTTTCGGGGTTTGCCGCTACGGTATAAAGCATTCTTTCAATGGCTTGATTATCAAGCTTTGACATCCTTAATTTTACGTATCCTGCCATACCATTAACGATCTCCAGTGCCTTTTGGTTCCCAGTGCGTGTGTAAACATCTAAAAGCCCCTGCATCACTTTATGATAAGTATAATAAGGAGCCCAGACTCCAGTAAATTTTGTCTCCAGTTTCTCAAAATCAGATTCGGGAAACGCGCTGAGATATCCCCTGCCAAGGGCTTGCTGGCATTTGGCAAGCTCAATAACCATATATTCGAGCCTTTTGGAGAGAACGGGCTCATGATACCTTTCAATCAACATCGAGACAGCCGAAAGGTAGTGGCCAACAAAATGACCACGTAAGCCGATATTGGGACTTTCCCAACCCTCTAATGCCTTTGCCGTAGATGGAAGTCCGGCATTTATCCTAAAATTATGAAGCAATCGATCGGCATCCAGAGAACCGATATAAGTGGTATTTAAGGCTTCCCTTTCAAGGATCCAAGACGCATTTAATTTTACATCCTTTGCTTGGAAAGCGGTGAGCTTAGCCCTACTTTGGGCATTTGCCAGCGTAAAGTTTACCAAAAGAAAAAACAGGATGGTTAAACTTTTACCACTTAAATAGCTGTAGCCATGGGAATTATTCCTCCGCAAACTATCCTTAAACAAGTAACTTAAGGTTCTGCCAGCTATCGTTTCTCCTAATATTTGGTTCATAAAATTATCTACAGTCTATAATATTGGATAAACCTTATTTTTCTGTGGGAATAGAATTCGTTATGCGAAAAAAGTCAAAGTCGGCCGCGCCCCCTATATTTTTTGTAGCATAATTAAACAAAGCAAAACGATAACCCATGAAATGTGGAATGTCGTATTTCATCTTCAAAGGTCGCCCTATTGCTTTCCAAACTTTTCCATCAAGACTGTAAAAGAAATTGGCTTCATCTTTTCCATTAAGCTTGTAAAGATTATTAGCTTCATCGTTCTTGCCGGTAAAATCGCAATCGATTCTGAAGTAAATTTGGTCTTGATTCAATGGAATTCGCTGTACTTCGACAGGCTTATCATGATCAGTAGTGATCATTACGATCGATTTTTGACCCGCATCAATTTTAACGCCCACTGATCCATACTCTTTTTGGAAAGCTGAAAATCCGGCAAAATCGCCGTCTTTCATTTTGGAAACATTCAGGGCTACAGAAGCTGAGCTGGTTGGACCAATAGTGCGTTGTGTAAGTGTGTTTCTGGCCTGAAGAAAATCAGTGTCGATTCTTCCTGTTTTGAGGCGCAGGAATCCTTTTCTTTCAGTTACAGACCACAAGCTATTATCAGGGTTATGGTTCCATTGCCAAGCCAGCGGCAAAGCAGGCTCGCCTTTTTTACGGGTGAACTCATCAGAAGCCACAATACCTGGGATTAAACCTTTACTGGCCGGCAGGTCTAGCTGTTCGGGGACTTTACCGTTTTCTGCTAATACAGGCCAGCCATCTTCCCATTTGACAGGAACGAGATAAGGAACTCGGCCAACCGCAGCATAATCGCGGAAAAGATAAGAGAACCAACGTCCATCGGGAGTGTTGATCAGTCCGCCTTGAGCAATTCCTCTATCCTGTAAGCCAATTTTTCCTTCCCAAGGGCCGTTGATATGATCTGCCCTGTGTATAAGTACAGTTCGCATTCCACCGCGTGGTGCACAAATGTTAAATAAATAATATTTGCCTTTTACTTTAAATAATTGAGATCCTTCAGCTCCAAGCCCCACTTCTTTTCCTGTTGGTGTGCTGGCATTATCGATGAGAACCCGCTCCTTAACGCCTGGTTTAACACCTGTTAAATCCTCATTTAATTCAACAATTTTTAGTCTTTCTGCATCATAAATTAAATATACCTTGCCATCATCATCAAAAAACAAGGAATGGTCGTGATACGCTGGCTTAAAAGAAATTCGTTCCCAATTTCCTTTTTCTATATCTTTTGTTTTAAAAATATAGGTTTCACCTGTGGTGTATGCAAAAGTGGTTACATAATATATCCCTTTGTGATAGCGCAAACTACTTGCCCAGGAACCCTTGCTGTATGCGTTTTGACCGTTTGTTAAATTTAGCGCCGGCAGATCTGCCAAAGTATCATATGCATAATTGATAATTTTCCAATTAACAAGATCTGTCGATTTCATAATGGGCACACCTGGGCTCATGTGCATCGTTGTACTGCTCATGTAATAGTTATTGCCTACACGTACTATTGAAATATCTGGTACATCTGCATAAATAATGGGATTAGTGGCTTTTTGTGCGTATAAACATGGTACAATAAGGGTCACGTGTAGTCCATTCCTTCTCATCACATATAAGGGAAACAAGAGGGGTACCTTTAAGATGATTTACATAAACATCAATTTTACCTTTTCCTTTCACCCTGGCTTCGAATTTGGCAGGAATCTGCTTGCTAAAATCGGCTCCCCGCACCATAATACATTGTTGATCTGCTTTTCCTTTAGCAACCATATTGCCTGGATTACCAACAGCTTCGAACTGAACTTGCCCCGAAGTGCCTGCAGTAGTTTCTGCTTGCTGAAGCACGAATGGATTTAGTGGATTAAGTTGTGATGGACCTTTAAAAGTTGCGTTGACCATGGGGATATTCACATTCTTTTCATCAACCTGTATTGGTTCGATACCCACATTACGAAAACCACCCTTGGTACCAAAATAATCCTGTAAATACATGGCATGGTAAGCAATATAATATTTCTCTTTAAACTTGAAAAGGTGAGTGTGGTTGTTTGTAAAAGGCCCCACTTTAACCTCGCCAGTATTCTTAAAGTAATTATCGCGATACTTCCAGCTCTCCGGACTTAAGGGTGTTTTACTGGTCATATAAGACATGTTGCATTTGGTTGGTTTGTCGATATTGCTATAAGGCCATTCTGTGCGTTCTTCCCAATTTGTATTATAGGTATAAACCCAGGTTCCGTTGATGAAATTAAGGTCGCTTGCCTCAAAAAAATAAGGGGCGGGTATTTTAGCAACATCGCTGACCAAACTGATCATATCTTTTCCTAACTTGACGATTCTAGCATTATCTGGCATATATTTCGTTTTAGGCGATCCGCCTCCAAAAGCAAGCCAGCCTGCACCCTGGTCATCAATCACAACTCCGGGATCGAATGGAGCATCAACATCCACACCGGGAACAGAACGGTCGACTATGTTTTTTCCCAATGGGTCTTTCCACGGGCCAACCGGAGAGGTGGAAGTAAGCATGGCTGTACCAATACCACTATTGGAGTAATACAGATAGAAGTGTGTCTTGCCGTCTGCTTCCTTTCTGGATGTAATGGAAGGCGCCCAGGAATTCTGACTCCATGGTGCCAGCTCGGCAGTATTGATGAGACCATGATAGGTCCAGTTAACCATATCATCGGAAGACATCATAACCAGCGTACGGATACGCTCGTATGAATTTTTCCCATCCTTTCCTACATGCTCATACTGTTGATGATCATTAGTGGCATACACATAAATTCTTCCATTGTATTCTACAGCTGTTGGATCGGCCGTAAACATAAAATCTAATAAAGGATTGGCATTATTGGAGGTAAGTTTTGGCGAAACATTTGCGAMTTTTTTTCTAAACATGTTTTTTATTTTATTTAACGAATACCCGTTAAGGGTTAATTTTCAGTTGATTAATTATTCTTTAGGGAAGATCTTATTTATCGAATCTCCACCAGTTGAAATTGAACAGATCGCCTTGACTGCCTTTAAAAACAAAGTACATATCATGAACACCCTTTATCTTCTTTACTTTAATTGAAACGGTGGTCCAACTTTGCAAGCCTCCTGTGTTTTTAACTTCACAGGATCCCAATAGTTCTCCTTCGAGGCTATCCATATGTATTTCGATAAAACCACCTGATGCCGATGAAATATTTGCATGAAATATTCCTGCTCCGTTCTTAAAATCAACACTTCGGACTTTGATAAAATCGCCATTGTTGATTTCGGTTACATAAACTCCGGCGTTGTTGCTGCGTTCGGTTTCAATTCCCTGCTCCCAGGCTATAGTTTCTGCTTCTTGGCGGATGAATGGATTTAAATGTTCAACAGGTTTTACACCTTCGGTTGTTGGAGTTATCTGCGGAATGCTCCCATCCTTATTATACTGAAACTCATCTACACAAACGGAACGGGTAAAACCTCCACCACCTGGCAATGCAGCGTTATGATAGAACAAATACGATTTGCCTTTATAATCGATCACACCTGGATGATTGGTAAAAGCGCCTCCCTTGCCAATTACCTGCATAGTGGTATCCCGGTAAACCCATGGTCCGGTAGGACTTGTACTGGTTGAATATGCCAAATGTTCAGGCACACCTCCTGCGGCATAATGCATATAATACAGGTTTTTGCGTTTGTAAAACAATGGAGCTTCTTCGTATGCTGAAGGTCTTTTATCAACATCTTGATATCGTACATTAAAACCTTCTTTATTCAACGGCACTGTAACTACCTCGCCAGCGTAAGAAATCATATCCGGATTCAACTTTACGTATTTAAGATAAGGGTTCCCCCAATAGAGATATGCTTGACCATCGCCATCAATAAATACTGTGGGGTCGATATCTCCGTAACCGCTGTGAACCA
Organism: Pedobacter sp. 01N416; assembly: GCF_056399685.1. Classification (NCBI taxonomy): domain Bacteria; kingdom Pseudomonadati; phylum Bacteroidota; class Sphingobacteriia; order Sphingobacteriales; family Sphingobacteriaceae; genus Pedobacter; species Pedobacter sp. 01N416. The sequence continues at coordinate 4,929 of NZ_JBFTRT010000291.1, read as the reverse complement.
GTGGTTTTCCAAGCGCATCTTTAAACGGACCTGTAGGACTATCAGAAACAGCCACCCCGATTGACATTCCCATCGTTTCATGGGTCATAGGTACGTACCAGTAAAACTTTCCATTCCTGGCAATGCATTGCCCAGCCCAGGCATCTTGCTTCGCCCAGATGAACGTTTTAACCGACAGGGGCGATCCGCGGTCTGTCCAGTTCACCATATCGGTAGATGTGAAACAGTGCCAGTTTTTCATCACAAACACAGTCGATTTATCTTCATCGTGCCCGGTGTATAGGTAAACGGTATCTTTGTATACCATCGGCGCCGGATCGGCTGTATAAATGGTTTGTATAATCGGGTTTTGAGCCTGTACGCTCACTGCAGCAAAAAGAGCTGTTACCTGTAAAACTATCTTTTTGATACTTATTGTCATTCTAAATGTCTGTGTATATATTATAATTGCAATTAATTTTAGAATTATTTAACGATATAGATCGGCAGTTGTCCTGGTGCTGCAAGAGAGGGTTTCGGCACAGGAGCATTTTTGCCATTGATCAGTAAATTATCGTAAAAAGGTGTACTGAGCTTTTTTCCGCCACCAGCAATCAGTCCTGCCATTCCTTGGGTGTACAAACTATCTGTCACTTGTAGTACCTGCTTTTCATCAACGAATGCGCTAATAACAGATCCTTCGAATTGGAGTTTCAGGTTATGCCATTGGCTATGGCTGATATTTGAAAGTTGGATTTCACCAAGCACCTTTTCTCCACCTTTGCTTTCATCGTTTTGTTTTTTGATAATTGCTTGTTGTTCAGCATCTCCGGTAAGTTCCTTTTTATCTTCTTTTCCCCTGGTTACAATTATGCTGCATTTGCCATTGTCTTCAAGCTGTAGGTAATAGCCTTTTGGAATAAATCCATACCCGGTACCAACGTGGTTAACCCTACCCATAAGCCCAGCATTATCGCCTGCATTTAAATAAACATCAGCACTTACTTCATAGTCCTTCCACTGCGCATCACCTAAAATACTGTAAGGCCGCCAATCTGGTCCCCAGGAGTTGGTTCCCTCTGGAACAACCTGGCGCAGGCACTTGCCTTTTTTATCCGGGCGTTCAGTGATTTCAAACGCATCGACAATATCAGCAGTATAACGTGGTAAATACCCCCATGCTTTAGGCGAGGAATATTGCTCAAATGTTTCATAATATGGAAAGGGGAAGGGCTTTGTATCGGGAATATTAGCAAAGCTTCCTTTTTGCTGCCCTCTAGTGGTGGAAAGAGAGTAAACTGAATTGGGCGCTAAGGTAAGTGTAAATGTGCCCTTTGTTGGTTTTATATCAGCTTGCTGTACAAAATGCTCTTTCTCGTTACTACGCCATACGCAAAGCTGTTTTAGAGACAGCCCCTCGCTGATCTGAAAACGGATTTGTTGTGGAGCTTTTGCGTTTTTTGTTTCGATAATGATGCTATAGTCCTTTTCAGGTGACTTTAAGGTTACTAAAGTTCCACCACCTTTAAGGTTAACACTACCCCCATTCAGGTATTGCCATCCAACTTTCGAGAATTGCCCATAATGTGCATAACCCCACAAAGCCTCGCGTACCTGGTAATGTCCGCTCCATGGCGACTGCGCCAGTACAGCAGCAGGATCTTCTGAATATGGCTCGATAGGGTAAACACCTGCAATATCATACCAATTCACGATCTTGGTAGCACCGCTTTGAATAAAGTTGCGGTTGAAACACTCCACAATACTGATCAGGCAATCGAAGCCTTTCTTATAAACATGATCCTCGGTGTTCCAGATAGGTTTATCAAGTTTCTGAGCCATTTCCTGAACTTGTTGGGAAGCGGTATCTCCTTCATAAAATGTGTGAGCACTGATAATATCTATGGAGTTGYGAAGCTGCTCATCTTTTAACAAGTCTTTTACGAAGTCTAGTTTGTCTTTCCACCAGAGATCAAACCCATGAAGCTTAATTTTTTCAAAGCCATTGGCATTAAGGGTAGAACGGAGTGTCTTCGCAAAATTGTAGTCAGATCCCTTTTCATTGCGGCAGCCGATGGCATCTAATTCAAGGCCATAAACTTTACGAAGTCCCTGAAGCCATTTAACGTAATAATCTGCTGCATCCTGCGACCAAAAATTTCCGTTCCCAACCCATCCGGGAGCGCTCCACGCGGTAGCATCGAGGCTAAGATCGGGATTGCGCTTTTTGGCTTCCTGTAAGATCCACCAGGTGTAGCCCCGGGCGTAATCAAGATCGTTACGCGTGTGCATATGACTCGGCATAGACCCCTGCGTTGAATTACCATCGCCGGGAATCTCAACAAGCAGTGCGCTTACGGAAGCTCCAAATTTTGGCTTATAAAGGAAGTCGAGAATCTGACTGCGTTGGGGTTCGGGATAATCCTTCAACAGTACCGATGTAGCGCCTCCCCCATTTACCACACCAATTCCATCGAAACGCTTTCMCCCCGCATTGCCCTGTAATTTCACCGTCTGGACAGCATCATGATGCATGATTTGTTGTGCATTAGATTTAAAGAAAAATAAAAGAAGAATTAGCGGTAGTAAATTAAAAATTGCTTTCATGAATCGGTGTGTGTTAAAATAAATGAGGCCATGGATGGGCGTTGCATTAGCTGGCACACGCGACATGCATGCGCCAACTCGGGATTAGTTTGTGCAATTGCTAATCTAAAAGCAGTAAATATGTACAAAATGAGCAGATTGAAAATTTAAGTTTCATGTATTTATCTTTTATAATGCATTAAATTTTTGCTCGCACAAAAGCACTGTATAGCTATTTAACCGGTGTAAATTTGTACAGCGTTACTCCATGCGCCGGAACCTTCACCGAAAGCGCCTCTTTGTCCGCATGGATTGTTGCAATATCTTTCTGACGCCAAAGATCACGCACCATTTGCTTTCCTGAAATACCAAGCTTTTTCAGCTCCCTGTAAGAGATATCTACCTTCTCCAGGCCGAAATTGCAAAAGCCTACTGCACGACTCCCGTCCTCCAATTCTTTTGCATAAATACGCAGATCTCCGATAGTCTGAACACAGGTAGCCTGTTTGCCAAGCGCATCCTGATTAACAGCAATTACTTCATCGTTTGTCAATAAATTCAGGGTAAAGGCGTCCAGCTTTTCCATATCGCAACCAATTAGGAGCGGAGTAGAGAAAAGGCTCCAAAGGCTCACATGAAGATACTGCTCGTCTGGTCTAAGCAAGCTCGGATGAAGGTTACCCCAGCCTACATGTCCTACAACCAGCATATCCGCATCGTTCCAGTTACCTGGTTTAGCCCAGGCTGCAGACTGATCCTGCGCTAATGCAATGCCTTTAACGTTAGACCAGTTGTCTGTTATATCATTTGTTGTACGCCAGCTGTTTCCACCTACCGAATCGCCCCATTTCCAAACATCCGACATTCCGTACTGACACAAGCTGAAAACAATGTCGCGGGGTTGCTGACGGATATAATCTCCCATTATTTTGTATGGTTTTACGGCCGTAGACAATTGATAACCTCCATTGTAAGATATGGAGACTACTTTGTTTGGGTCGTTATCAGGTATTCCATTTAGCACTCCTCCATAGCTGCACCAATCGTATTTCAGATAATCGAAACCCCATTTGGCATAAGTTTCGGCATCTTGCTTTTCATAGCCATAACTACCTGCACCGCCATCACAGGTCCAGGGACCAGGACTGGAATAGATGCCGATMTTCAAACCGAGACCATGCACATAGCCTGTCAGGGCTTTCATATCTCCAAACCTTTTATTAGGAACTATATTACCAGCCTCGTCCCGCAGCTTACCTTGCAGGTCGGGATCTTTCGAATCGCGGTTATTTTGCCAGTACCCGTCAATATTTACATAATCCCATCCGTAATTTATAAGTCCGCTTTTCACCATTGCTTCCGCAGCGCGCTTAACTTTATCACCAGAAACTTCTCCAGCGAAACAATTCCAACTATTCCAACCCATTGGCGGGGTAAGTGCAATTTTATCTCCACAGATAATGCGTAAACTTTTTTCGGCTATGCCTTTCGCATTCTTTGCGTTCAATTGAACAGCGTAAGTGCCGGCTTTTACAAGCTTACCGGTGATAAGACCTGTTTTTTGATCCAGGTTTAATCCCTGAGGCAAGCCGGTAACCACAAAGGTCATTGGCCGGTCTCCGGTGGCAGGTATCCTGAACTGAAACGGAGAGCCTGGGCGGACACCGAAAACGCTTGCGCTATTAATCTTCGGTTTTGCCGATGGCTTAGGGGTAAGAATGTAGGGCTCACTTGGGATAGGATAAAAAGTAGCAAAAGTTGATACGCCAACCGCCTCAAATTTTGCATCTGCCCAGTCTGCATGGTTGTTGTGTCCTATCTCTGTTACCCGCAACTCAAGTTTTTTCACACCCGAAAGTTTCACATTACATGGCCGGGCAGTATCGCCCAAATGCATTACACCGCTCGACCAAAGCTTCGCGCCATCGCCGAATACAATAAACTCTACGGCGGGATAATTGCCTTTCACCTCATCATCAATGCCAACCTGCGCGGTAAATGAATTTGCCTTGCCCCCGAGCTGAATAAAAAGAGAGCTTTCTGCATGTGTACCAAAGCCACGCTCAAAGGTTTTGCCTGCGATGGTCATGATGTTGCCATCAACCGACCTGTTTTTTTTAGGTATGCCCCAGCCCTGTGTAGTTGGGCTGAGATCCAATTGATCTAACCAAACAGTTTGTGCGGAAAGCGTACTTATATTTATTAAGTTGAAGATAATAGCGGAGACAAGCGTAAAAATGCTTTTACTTGCTGTATTCATTTTTAATTTATAATTGATAGGATGCATAAATGGTTTTTATAATCGGGTTTTGAGTCTGCACCCTCGCTACAGCAAAAAGCGCTGTTACCTGCAATACTTTCTTT
>NZ_JBFTRT010000290.1:0-5959 GCF_056399685.1 Pedobacter sp. 01N416 | reverse complement strand
GTTTCAGCTAGGTGTTAGAGTTGGATTATAATTAAGAAAGATATACTCATGAAAATGAACTTAAATAAAAAAATTGCATCCCTTTTGCTGTTGGGTATTTTATCGGCAGGTTCGTGGTCTTGCAAAAAAATGCTTGACGTACCAACCGAAGATAAATTGGATAGTGTAAATGCTTTTAAAACAGTATCTGATGCAGATGCGGCGGTTATCGGTATTTACGGCCAATTTTTGGGCTTGGAAAAACTATACATCCTGCAGAACGAACTACGTGGAGATTTAATGGATGTTACCTCCAGATCAAGTACCGATCTGCAGGAGTTATCATCACATACCGAAACAAAAAACAATCAATATGTTGATCCAAGACCATATTATCAGGTGATTGTGAATTGTAACGATGTGCTCAAAAACTTTAAAATGATGGTCGATGATCGCCGGATGAGTGTTGATGATTACAACAAACGCTATTCAGATATTGCCACGTTAAGGAGCTGGATTTATCTGCATTTAGGTATTCAATATGGTAGTGTACCATATATTACCGATGCGATAGAAACGGTAGATGATTTGAAAAACCTGGCCAATTACCCAAAAACACCGTTTGATCAGCTCTTGGATAAATTAATTGCCTTTAACGAGAGCCTGCCATATAAGGAAGCTTATGCTTATCCAACAGGAACATCCTTACTGGTTACCATTGATGCCAATAGTACCCAAAAATTGTTTGCTTCCAAAGCCTTTCTGTTAGGCGATCTTTACTTATGGAAAGGCAATTATATTAAAGCAGCCGAAAATTATGCCAAGCTGATGAACGCCGAAAATGGCAATGCGAATGATAATTTTAGGTTTAACTTTTACAAAATCAATAACTCTGGTGATGTGGCTTATGCTAATTTAGCTGTTCTGTTTAGCAGAAGCGGGCAAGATGCCAGTAGTTTGATAAACAGTTTAGATGCAGGCTGGCGTGCTATTTTTGCCTTGCCAACCACCTCGAGCCCATGGAGCACCGAGTGGTTATGGGCCATGCCTTATAATACCGCCTTTAAACCTGTAAACCCAATGATTGATTTGTGTTCGCCGCTTAAAAGCTATCAGATAAAACCTTCGCAGGCTATAAAAGACTTGTGGAATAGCCAGGTTACCACTAGTGGTGTTCCTTTCGATCCGAGGAGCAAATTATCGTTCAATGCTTCGGCCATGGGCGAAGAAATCACCAAATTAACCGATAACGGTGGGAAATGGGGCATTTATCGTGCGTCACTATTACACCTGCGTTTTTCGGAAGCTGCCAATAGAGATGGGCAGACCAAGTTAGGCTGGGCATTGTTAAACACGGGGATCAGAAATACTTATTATGTAGGTACGTTTACAGCTGGCGCCCAGGCACCAGTTTCGGTAGCCGAGTTAAATACCATGATAACGCCTTATCCACAAACTTCACCATATTATTTCGATGCCAGAAAAAATAACGATGTTTCGGGTACCTGGTACCGTAACTGTGGCATTAGAGGTAGGGCAGTAGTAAACGCTATTGATATAAGTTACCAAACGGATATGATAGGCTTAGAAGGCAAATTAATTGATGAAGCCGCATTGGAACTTGCTTTTGAAGGTAACCGCTGGCCTGATTTGGTCCGTATTGCCCGCAGACAGAACAACCCGGCCTTTTTAGCAGATCGCATTTACCAAAAGCTGTTAAAAGCAGGCAACCCTAATGCAAGCCTTGCCAGACAAAAATTAATGGATCCAGCCAACTGGTATTTACCGTTTGATTGGAAATAGAAGGTTGTAATAAAGCTGTGTTGTACCTGAGGGTAATTTATGGTACAAAAATCAATATTAATTACAGGTGAGTTTAAGAGATTAAATCTCCTCAGATTATCGTCATTGCGAGAAGGCTTTTCCAGCCGACGAAGCAATCTTACAACGATCRCTACCAGCGTGCGCATTAAGATTGCTTCGTTCCTCGCAATGACGACCTTTTTATGGAAGCCTGTCGAAAGACTAGATTAAATAACCTTGGCAGAGCGTTTCGACGAGCTCAATGTGACATACGAATCGAAATTAAATTTATGATACAGCTTTATTATGCTTAAAAAGCTTCGAGGCTCAAAATCYGTGTCTTGTACGCTGCAGGAAGAATTAAGTTTCTTAACGGTTTGTTCACCTTCAGTTTCCTGCTTATTTTGTATAAAGTAAGTATTGATTTAATGGGTTTTCCTTCCCCCAGTTTAAGCAATTCATTCACTTTAAGTGGGACGATGAGTGCTTGTATTTTTCGCATTAATAAATACCTCAGCGCACCCAGGTGTTTTTTGTACTGATCATAAAGATCATGAGAAAAGCAGCTATAAATTAAATTTTCCTGTAACTGTTGTTCATGCATCATCTGCCAGGCCGCAAAATTACCAGGAAGTCCATTTATTTTCATGCGGCATCCAACTTGATAGAAAGTAGTAAATATTTCCTCCTTTTCTGTTAAAGTGAGTTTTCTTTCCAGTACGTCGAAAGCACGGATTGAATAGTCAATCAGCATAAATAATACATCTCTATAGGCCCAATCTGGAATTTTAGCATTTCTTCCAGCTTCAACATGCTGATGGATCATGGTAATCTGATCTATCGCTGCATTAGCTTCAGTTAAAGTGGAAAACACGATTTTTTGCGCATAGGCAACAGTAGAAAACAATCTTCCCAGCGGATCTTTAGGTAGTTTGCCTGTAAAATACAACCAATCAACAGCTTTATTCAGGCTAAATTCTGCTGCGGCGCCGGCAAAAATAAAAAGCACAACATCTGTGTTGCCCCATATTTTCCTTACGATAGAATGTTTATCTACAAAGTCCATAATCCATAATGCTCTTCTAATATTTCAATTTTTTTGATGTTGATGCGGCATAGTATCAGCGGGATAACGCCGATGATGCCAAAAGAACAGTCTATCATTTGCCAGAATACTGGAATGTGGCGGATGTTTCCGGCAATTAAGGCCAATGGAATAATCGAGATACAACAGATGATACCAAATTCGATTACCCATTTGTTTTTGATAGGATCTTTTAATGGGCCGATAAAAAGCACGGCCAGCATGATATGTGCAAAAGCCAGCCAATCGGTGCCATAACTTAAAAATGAATAACGTAAGTTGGTAGCTTTAAGGGCCTGATAAACCGCTTCAATCCAGTTTTGAAGACAACTTGGTAAAATTGTACTGTGTTTCACCAGATAAGCCATTTCAGTTTCTAACGGAAAAGCGGTTAATCCGCTTATTGTCAATCCGGCAATGATTGTACAGACGTATATTTTGGAATGTAGCCTTAATTTTTTCTCTTCCGTATTCATAGCTTGCTGGTTAAATAGTGGTGAGCTGCAAGTGATAGTAAGCCTGCTGATAATACAATAAAATCCAAGGACGAAACTTTATGCTAAAGTATTGCAGAGCTAGTAAGCCTGATGGGTTAAATTGCGTCATATTTCTATGTTTTGTAAAGTGCTTTGTATTTCAAAGTAAAAGCTAAAAACTGAATATTCCAAAAAAATATTGATGATTTTTGCGAGTGGATATTTTCGGCTCTTGTTTTGGGCTTAGAAATTGGAGATCCGCCAGGCTTAAAAATGCGAAAAGGGCGATTATTTACCTTGGCTTTGCATCGAATTATAGTATAATTTAAAAAGCAAAAGAGCCAGCATCGCGCTGGCGCTCTTGTTATCATTAACTAAACTAAATCAACGCACTGCTGTTAGCGGTTGTTTCATTCGTTAAACAAATATCTGTCGCATTGACAATTAAAACGAAGGTGGCTGATAAATACGGAAAATGTCCTGTTGAATAGGCTTTTTCGGAATTTAATTCTGTTGGTAGTTTTAATTATACTTTTCGCCAAAATTTTGTTCTTTTTTTGTGTTCCGCTTAAGGGTTTAACGGAGAGTATTTATATATTTGGGTATTCATTATAAACTAAGCCTAGAAAAGAAATAAATAGACTAATCACTATAATGGAATTATACAGCCCTGACCAAACAGACAGAGATATTTTAACACTATTACAAAAAGATGCAAGGCTAACCTATAAGGAACTGGCTGCTATGCTACATTTGTCAAAATCGCCCATTCAGGAACGTGTAAAACGCTTAGAACGTTTAGGATTTATCTCTTCGATAGTAGCATTAATCGATCCTAATAAATTTGAGAACTGTATGATATCCTATTTACAGGTTCAGCTTACCAATCATTCTGTTAATGCCTTCCGGTTATTTCAGCAGGAGGTAAGCAAACTTGATGAAGTACTGGAATGTTACCATACAACAGGAGGTTTTGATTTTATGTTAAAAGTTGTTGCAAGGAATATGATTGCTTATAACGATTTTTTAATTAATAAATTCGGCCGTTTGGATAATATAGGTACCCTTAATAGTTCGCTTGTAATTAAGCAGGCTAAACGCGAAACTGCTTTTCCTGTATAGCATGATCATTAAATTAATAAATCAAAAAAGCACCCCAATTTTAACCTGGAGTGCTTTTTTGGTTTATGGTAGCTTATATCGCTACATTGATCTGGACATTGATATTACCACGGGTAGCTTTAGAGTATGGACAGGTTTGGTGAGCAGCTTCAACCACTATTTTTGCTTCTTCGTAGGTAAGCCCGGGTAAAACCACATTTAATCTTGCCTGAAGATTAAAACCACTATCGGCCAAAGCCAGATCAACTTCTGCATCAATTGCAGTATCAGCAGGAAGTACAATTTTAAGTTGGGGAGCATTGTGTTTCATTGCACCAATAAAACATGCAGCCCAGCCTGCAGCAAATAATTGCTCAGGGTTAGTTCCTTTTCCTGCACTGCCAGGAGATGATAGTGCGGTGTCAAGCGCTCCATCGCTACTTTTTGCGAAGCCCTCACGACCGCCATTTACATGTACTTTTCCTGTGTAAAGCACTTTGTTGATCACTACATTTAACGTATTTGCTGATTCGATTACATTTTGATTTTCCATTTTTTTAAAATTTATTATGATTGTTAAAATTATTAGAAGAGTATTTTAGCTTTTTTTTACGCCATCATTGCTGCCTGGATAATGGCATCCGCAAATGCCTTAGGTGCTTCCTGAGGAAGATTGTGTCCAATGCCTCCACTAAGATTATGGTGCACATATTTACCTTTAAACTTAGCTGCATAATTATCAGGGTTGCCATGCGGTGCACCATTTGCATCACCTTCGAGTGTAATGCTTGGAATCGTTATTGCCGGAAATGTGGCTAGTATTTTTTCATATTTTTCATATTGTGCTTCCCCACCTGCCAGCCCCAATCTCCACCTGTAGTTATGAATTACAATGGCCACATGATCTGGATTATCCAATTCAACTCCCGACTTTTCGAAAACAGCATCAGTAAATTTCCATTCTGGAGAAGCGGTTTGCCAGATCAGTTTAGCAAAATCTTTTCGGTTAGCTTCATATCCTAAACGGCCACGTTCAGTTGCAAAGTAGAACTGATACCACCATGATAACTCAGCTTTTGGCGATAATGGTTTTTGGTTTAGCTCCTGGTTTCCAATGAGGTATCCACTTACCGAAACCATTGCTTTACAACGTTCTGGCCACAAGGCAGCCATAATATTGGCCGTTCTTGCTCCCCAATCAAAGCCACCAATTACTGCTTTATCTATTTTTAAGGCATCCATCAAAGCAATAATATCTGCAGCAATGGCCGATTGCTGTCCATTTCTCGGTGTTTTTGCCGAAAGAAACTGCGTACTGCCATGGCCGCGGAGGTGCGGAACGATTACCCGGTATCCTTCTGCAGAAAGCAGGGCGGCCACATCGGTATAACTGTGAATTGTATAAGGCCATCCATGTAACAGTATAACTGGTTCGCCATCTGCTGGGCCGCTTTCTGCATAACCCATGTTTAATACACCGGCATTAATCTGTTTTATCCTATCGAAGGATATATTG
>NZ_JBFTRT010000289.1:0-9908 GCF_056399685.1 Pedobacter sp. 01N416 | reverse complement strand
GTTCATACTATCGCTTGCCTTTACTCCTCGAGAACCAATTTTTTTAACTTTTCAACAATGAGCGCAACTGAATCCTTATCTTCGCGATTGTGCTTATCGTACCCTGTATCGAGATCCTGCACAAGGATTTTCTCCAAATAACTGGTTAACTGTTCTTGATTATTTATGTATTTCAAGATACCACCAATGTATTTGCTATATTCATCTGAGGCTATATCTCTACCCACATTTAAAGGATCCCAATCAGATAAGACCTGATTGATAGATAATTTAATATTTTTCATATATAAGCTGCAAACCTAATGGAAAAACGTTGGCTCAATACCAACTAAGATTTAATGTTTTTCGCTAATGTTATAAAAAACTATTTTAGTAGCTGAGCTATCGTACTAAAGCTCGGACTGTGATATACTCTATGTTTTAATTCTTGAAAATCGTAGCTCATCTCCCAAAGTTTCTTTTTTTTCTCGAGTCTTTTGATAATTTCCGCTTTAAAATCTTCAAGTGATATCATTTGAACCTCTGAATCATATTCAAAATCAATAAGTATCTGTCTTCCTTTCAATAGTGGGTTATATCCCCACAATCCAAGGTATTTTATTTTATAAGCCTTGTTTATTTTATAGTTATGCCCTAAGCTATCTATGACCTCCAAATTTGCAAAGTCGATCTTCTTTAAAAGTTCTTCACTTGTTGATTTAAAATCCTTTTCTTTAAAATAAACATAAACCATGTTATCCTTCTTAGAAAGAACAATAATTGGGTAATTTAATTCCACTTTCATTTTACCTTATAATTAATTTACACTACGCCCGCCCACTGAAACAACTCCAGCTTTAAACCAAGTTGGTGTGCCATGCCAAAATTGTCCCAACATGCTATAACCCGGTTGTCCTAAATAATTTAGTCCGTGACCTGCTCTAATGTGTATGCTTTGATTAGAGAACTTGACTAGATTCCACGGCTGATCTGAAACAGCTTCTAGCCCATATTTTTTAGCGATGGCTTGAGTAATAGCCCAATGATGCAGGGGCTCACCTGCTCCAGCATACCCTTTATTTACCATCCATTTGCGCGTTGCGCTCCAAGAATGGGAGCCTAATTTCCAAGCCCCTTTGCCAATGCCCTTTGCCACCGATTCTACTAGAAAAACGTCACTCACAGCTAACGCAGTATAAGCTAATCCTCTCCAGTATTCCCCATTTTGAAAGTGATCGATAGCCGCACGTCCAGAACCCCAAACCGGTATCAGACTCTCTAATTCCCCTAGCTGCCCAACACCTTTTCTTTCAGGCGTGCCATCCGAGGCACTCATACCTACCTTGTAAATTATTCCGTATGCGCTATTCCCATTAACCGTAGCCCCATTACCTCCAGCATCTCTATACCATGCTGTTGTTTGAATATATCCATCATTTATATTTGTAGTAACATGGGCACTGTCTCCAACAAGGCTATTATACTCGTTAGCTGCCGAAATGTAATCGGTTGCCCAGCCGTTATAAAGACCCCATTGCCCAGTTGCTTGCATGTTCTCAGCCCCACCATAAAAGGCATTCTCCGATGAGCCATATTTTTGCACTTAGCGAATGATCAGATCATGAGGAAATTAAAGAAACCCTTAGAAAGGACACTGCTGGCGTTGAACTTATCCGTAAAAATACATCCTGAAACATAAAACTCCAAAACCAACAATTATAAAGGAAGTCAAAAAGCATACAAAAAAGAGAACAGTAATTTTTCGATCACTGAAGGGGTACCTGCCTGTGGCTTTTTTTATTACTTTACTGTAAACATTTCTGTACTTCCATCGCATTCCAATAAAAGCCATTAACCAAAGCAGCAATATTATGGTCACGACCAATGGCCTGCTATAACCTATTAACTTTAAACTGATTAAGAACATATAAACGACCGAAAAAAGGAATACAAGTATATTGGCAATCATCACAGAAACGATGTTGAGACTTCGTAGCACAATGCCTTTTGGATTCGCCCTTTTAATAAGCATTAAAAAACTATGCGTTATAAACATTAAAAGATCTAATATCATCTTGTCTAAAATCTTTATTTGTCAAAAATATTCTGCTCTATGGACTTTCCATTGTAAAGCCAGGAACCTAATTCGATTACACCATACCCTAGTGTTCCTTTCAACGCTCCGGCAGTCCTTTGCGTTCCAAATCCCAGGAATCGCCCAATTGCTTGTGGACCATTATTTTGTCGAATTGTTTGCAAAGCTAGTTCAGTTCCACCCCAAACTATACCTCCTAGATTCAACACTTGCCCAAGTTCATCTGTAAAGCTTCCTGCCGCTCGCGCAGAGTGTTCTTGTTTGCCAATATAGACCGTAGTGTATTCTCCACTTACACCATTCTTAGTTACAGCTTTCCCTTGTCCATCTCTGTAATAGAACCCGGTAGAAATGTAACCATCTTTATCAGCAGTCAGTGCTCTGGCACCTGTATTATCATAAAAAGCCTGTGAAGCAGAAGCATAGTCCTGAGCCCAACCGTTCATCCCCCAAGTCCCGTTCTCACTCATGGTTGCTGCGCCTCTCGTGAAACCTTCCAGATCGGACCCAAAGGCACTAAAGCCAGATGCGCCATAACTCCTGGTATAGGAAAGTGCAGTATTCCAAAAATCAGCGTATTGTCCAGTTACTCCCCCAGCTGCCTTATCCCCTAACGGATCATTGAAGATCAACGGGCTGTTCAGCGCATACTGATAAACCGTCATGCTTTCACTCCTCCGCCATCGGATAAGCCGATACAAACCTGTCCAGTGCCGCATCGTACATCCGGCTTGGTACCTGCATTATCATAAAAAGCCTGGGATGCAGAAGCATAGTCTTGAGCCTTACCGTTCATTCCCCGGTGCCGTTCTCACTCATGGTTGCTGTGCCTCTTGTGAAACCTCAATTATAAGAATATGACCGGGCAATAATAATTCGGCATGCTGCAGATCATCGAATGGCTTTTCCTTGCATGTATTCTGGTTGCTTATAATAAGGAGCTATCGTAGTAACCTCATTATAATAATACTTAATATAAAACTCATCAAGCTCAAAATATTCCTCTATTGCTTTACCTTCATCTTGCAGCAGTGCCATTGCAATTTTTACCCCAACAAGTTCAGATCCTGTCGCTCCGAAAGTTTCTAAATGCTTAACCTGATTAAAATCAGATTCCACTTTTTCACGAATATCCAAATTAGATATAAAATACCATTTTTTGGGGCTATCATCCGGCTCACCCCTCTTGTATTCCGGCAATATAAAATCAGCTGCACTTGTGGGTATATTCCCTATTAATTTCCATGTTCCACTTTTAATTGCAGGCAAGATTCCTGCAATCAAAAGTGGACATAAGATAAGTTCTTTATCTATGATTTCGCTACCCAATTGTAATGATATAGAAGACCTGATATTATAAACCATAATCATCGTGGCATATTGAGTATCAGGCATAAATTCCAAGAGATTAACACACTTTACATATGCAAAACCAAGATTATTGGGTAGACCAATCTGATAAATATCTCCACTTTTAACTTTCACTCTTGCCATTTTATATTAAATAATAGTTTGCTTCATGACATAGCCAAATTTGGCTATTACAATAATTTTATTTCTCTTTAAGAATTTTAATTCTAATTATCTTACTATCCCAATGCCCATATGGCAAATGGCCTGAATATCAATCCCCAATTTTGTTTTAACAATACTAAAGATTTTTTACTCAAAATATTACTATATTCTCTTCAATCCTTAATTAGTTAAAAATTTAACTGCATCTTGGTAATATTTTAAAATATTTGGATTATGTAAACCTATACTGTTTATTGTATTTTCTAAATTTTTAATTCCACCGGCTCCATCAATCATGAGCTGCTCTACACCCCTCGCTGCCCCTCTCCCAGCAATACCTACGTGGACTCCGATAATTGAAACAAATCTTTCTCCATGCTGCGCTGTTCGCAAACTTAAATTTTTAGTCATTCCCCAATAAACCCCACCATTTTTCGTTATGGCTTTGTAAACAGTATAGAGTACTGGAGAAGCGCTTTTAGAACCGCTAAGTGCAACTCTTACTCCGTTTATCGTTTTCCCTGCATTTCCTACCCCTCCTAAACTGATCACAGGCGCATCGCCATAATCAATATACCCCAAAAAATCTCCTTTGAGAAGGCTACTAACCCTTTTTTTGGCGCCTTCATCATAAAAGTAATCCCAAATTTTCTCCCCAACACTTTTCTGACCAACAAAGTAAGCAGTACTTTCTCCACTTACACCATTCTTAGTTACAGCTTTCCCTTGTCCATCTCTGTAATAGAATCCGGTAGAAATGTAACCATCTTTATCAGCATTCAGTGCCCTAGTACCTGTATTATCATAAAAAGCCTGTGATGCAGAAGCATAGTCCTGAGCCCAACCATTCATTCCCCAAGTGCCATTCTCACTCATGGTTGCTGCGCCTCTCGTGAAACCTTCCAGATCGGACCCAAAGGCACTAAAGCCAGATGCGCCATCCCAAGATGCGCCATAACTCCTGGTATAGGAAAGTGCAGTATTCCAAAAATCAGCGTATTGTCCAGTTACTCCCCCAGCTGCCTTATCCCCCAACGGATCATTGAAGATCAACGGGCTGTTCAGTGCATACTGGTAAACCGTCATGCTTTCACTCGCCTCCGCCATCGGATCAGCCGATACAAACCTGCCCAATGCCGCATCGTACATCCGGTAAAACGTCTGCTGCAGATCCGGCAGATCTCCAAAGTCGTCCTGCCATTCGCTGCCACCGTTGTACAGGTTTTTGTTTGCCGCCGTCGGCATCACGCTTCCCGGCATTGTCAGTCCAAACGGATAATAACTGTTCTCCTGCCTTACCACGGCCACCCCGCCCTGCTCCTCAAAGCTCACCCTCACATTGCCCTGCTGGTCCTTGATCATATACTCCAGCTTCAGCGTACCGTTGCTGTTGCGGACCCTGCCCTCTGCCATACCAACATAGGACAGCACATTATCCTCGTAAACAAAACCTCCGATGTAATCGGTGGTCTTCACCAGGTTATTGTTATCGAAGGCCTGCTTGCGGATCAGCCCTCCGCCTGCATCGTAGGTATAGGCAATATACCGCCCTGTTGCAGTATTTATCGTTACCTTATCGGTACGGTTCAGTATATTATAGTCAAGGCTGATGCCCTTCTTCGCATCACCGGTCATATTGCCCGCGGCATCATAAGCGTAACCTGCTCCCGAACCGGTCAGGTTCTTGAAACCAAAGATACCATAGGCCCCACCTGTTCCATCGCTTACATTGCTGAGTTGGTTTCCGTCGTAACTATAGTTCAGGTCGTCAACTGCAGTTATGCTGCCGCTCAATATCGCATTGCGCTGTAAAGTTAAGATATTTCCGTTAAGGTCATAACTGATGTTCTTTTCATCAAAAGCTCCATTACCGTCCCAGGCACCGCCACCGCTGCGCTCTGCATAAACAGCCGCATTCAAACGCATCAGCTTATCATAAACAAACCTATAACTCCTTTCGTTCCCCGTGGCCACGCCCAGTGCATTGACTTTCCACTTTACCGCAGATAGCATCCCATTGAAATAACCGCTACTACCGATGTCCCCATCTCCCTGACTGTACAACAGGTCCATCCCGAACACATCATTGTAATCATCGTTCCGCTCATCTACGCTCAGGCTACTGTTATTGATACTGGTCATCTGCCCCTGGATGTTGTAACGGTAATCTACAGACTGCAGGTAACTTCCGCCACCGTTGGTACTGTGCAGCTTACCCGGTAAAGCCCAGAACGGTCGTACTTGTACTGCTCACTGCTGTATTCAGTTGGTTGTTGCTCTGGCTCTGGACCACTCTTCCTTTCGCATCGTAGAACATCACAGCGGTCAGCCAGACATTGGAAAGACCGCTGCCCACAGTGCGTTTTCTCACTACCGTCGGCATTCCGCTAATATAGGCAGCCTGTGCGCCTTCTCCGCCCATGCCCTGGTTCTGATAGGTATAATCGGCCGAACCATTGCCGTCAAGATCGTAATCATCATAATAACTGTAGGCCAAAGGCTCAATCTCCAAGTTCGGGAAACAGTTATTGGTATAATAACCGTTTGCCCCATCCCCGTTCCGTTCCTCGGCCGTATTGACCGAAAAATCCAGACCGTTCACCAGCCCTTGCATCGACGACCTTGTGGTATAACTGCTGTTATGGTAAATACCCTGCATCACCGGGGTGTTACGGCTGTCATATTTGATATAGTTCCATTTCTGCTGTGACCTCAGGTTTGCATCCTGGGCAAGCACGACCCTGTCAAAAGGATCGTACACCAGGTAACTGGTGCCGCCTCCCGGAACCGTCCGTTCAACCTGCCTGCCCCTGTCATCATAAACATAAACAAAGAGTAGTTTCTGTATTTCTGCCTGCTGAAGACTGTAGTTCCCATAACTGGCCATAAGTGCTACAGCCTTGGGCGGCACCACAAAAACCAATTGACCCAGATCGTCGTAAACATAATAGGTCTCCACCCATGTTACGCCTCCCTGGTCCAAAAGCTGCTTTTTTAGCACCGTTTTCCCGTTATTGTCGGTATAGACCATAATCTGACCGTTTTCTCCATCAGTTGCCCCGTTTACAGAGAGCGTGCCCGCATCAAAGATACCATTGGCCGACCCGTCCGCATTCCATCTCCGGACGGTTTCGCTGGAAAGGTTCGTCCGGTAGGTAAAACCTGTCTGGTGCTGACCAGGCTGAAAACCGCTGCCAAAAGACCCTGCCTGAAGCACCCGCTGCAATGGGCTGTTATCAAAAAGCTGCTGACTGTATGGGTTTGCATCAACCGCCGTTTTTTGCCCCGTAGTTGCATAAAAACCGGACTGCTCTGAGCTTGCATTCGTCCTGAATGCCCCGCCCGCATTTGATGAGGCATAGGGCAGGTAACTAATGCTCTGCCTCCCAAGGTTGTCGTATACAACAGGTTGGACAATGTCTTTTCCACCAGGGCTCGCCCCCACGGCGACAGACAGAACAGGCCTGCCCAGACCATCAAAATAGGTACGCGACGTAGTCCGGTCTGCTACAGGGAGCGCAAAGACCTGAACGTCTGTACTTATTCCCGGCACCTTTACTACATCCTCCTGGATGTAGCTCCGGTTTTGCCCAAAAACAGAGCCAACCAAAGAAATTAATGCCAAAAATATTGTAGTAAATATATACTGTGTTCTCATGATCGTATTCTTTTTGACCTTGTTATTCAATTTCGTTAGGTATGCATGTTGCATTAGTATCCAGATAGAAGCTAATGGAGTACTTTCCTGTAAGATTTAATCCATTAAAATAATATTGATTTGAAGTTGGCATAGACGCCCGACAATCCTCAACTAAACCAGTATTTGGGGTCGAATAAGCATGGTAGCCAACAGCCTTGTATCCGGATGGATTTGACGAGGAGTATTGTCCACTTGCAGCAAGCTTCAAATCGTATACTCCAGGCTCTACTGTTGACATGCCAGTAGCAAGATCAGCAGCATTAAAAACGTATTTAATCACCGAATTCTGAGAAAATGTCAACGTCATTGAACCAGCACCATAAACCTTTACCGGATCGGTAGAATTGCCCACGACAACTGTTTGGGTGGCACTAACGGTCCCAAATGGCTGCAGGGTTTTCGTAAACGTTACTACGTAACTTCCCGCGGCAGCATAGGTATGTGATAGCTCACCAAAAAGCTGGCTGGTCGATTGTGTACCGGTACCATCTCCGAAGTTCCAGGTATAGGAAATTCCCGCTGAATTCCAAGTAGTACCAGGGCTACCATCTATAAACGTATAGGGATAATTTACCAGCGGATTTTGATATCCCCCGATTTCAGCTTTAAAATTATCCTGATCTTCTTTTGATATATAGGTCTTTTTCAATACAATGTTTTTATCCTGATCCAACACATTCTTCAGCCTGAGGTATTTATCATATTGATAATACTCCGCAATTCCATTGGTATTCGTAGCGGAGGTCTTCAGAAAAGAATCTTTATCGTATCCAAAGCTGGATACCGTTGCATCGGCGGGATAAAAAATAATATCATCAATCAGCGCAGCGCTGGAACACTGGAAAGATAGCGTAAAGTTAGCCTGAAGGTTGGCAACAGGTACTTTTACCTGGTAGTACTTCCACTGTCCCCCGGTACTCGGGTATGGCAGGACGACGGCCTGTGTACCGCTTAGCGAAATATTGATGTTTCCTGAAACAGAAGTATTCATCCACAAAGAAAAAATGTAATACTTTCTACCGGCCAACTTTGTTATTGACCGGGAGAGCACATTATCAGCAGTTATATTGAAGGCATAATTTCCCGACCTTGGCTGTAAGACGAAACTGTTATTACTTGGATTAACACTGTAAGTAAAATTAGTTTCCAGATAATGAAATTCAAAGTTTTCGTAAGCGATCTCACCAATCCCGGCGTTCTCGAATACAGCTACAGGCTGAGAATTCAATTGATCGGTAACCACAGCCTTACGATTAATCCCATTCATTAGAACGGTTGTCGCGTTAGCATTTTTATCATAGTCAAGTATTTGCTGTTTATTAATATACCTTGAATCCTTCGAAAAGACACCGCCAGAAATAGATGAAGGTTGGAAATCGCTCACCCCGGCAGCGTTAAGAAAACTAAACTGGCTATCCGGCAGATCCAGACTCGGACGATAAGAAAACCCCCATGTTTTCAACCCGGTAAGAGATGCCGATATCGTCCGGTTTATGCCATTCCGCTCTAGCTGATTATAAGACTCCAACGGTATATTTATTCCTTGCTGTGAGAGGTTATATATCGATTGTACAAAGGGATCAGCTGAAGGAGAAGCACCATAATCCTTAATATATTTAAAAAAGGTCCTTGCGATACTTCCATCACTCAGCACCTGGTTTTTTGCTGTTACTTCCTTATGCGCTGAACTGCCATAGGTATAACTCGTTGTGGTATGATTCGCCTGGCTCAGTGATGGCGCATCGAAAACCGTATTGTCTTCCTGCACGGTTAAATTACCCACTCCAGAAAAAACAGTATATTTTGCATAAGCCATAGCGCCCGCATTTTCTTCAAATCTTAAGGCACCGATTACCAAAGGCGATCCAGTCCTGGCATAGTTGTAAACTGATTCCMTTACTTTGTTTCCATTCTCATCATACTGCGCAAGTTTTTTAAGAAGCCCTCTTTCAAAGTCATAATTTGTGTTCGGCGCGAAAGGGTAAGTATTTTTTTCATTGGTCATATAGCCACCGCTGACACAAGATGTTCTTCCAAAGTTATTTAGCGTTGGAAACCAGTCGCTGCCCCAGCTGGCATCCCAATTGGTAGCCGGCAGCAGGTACTCATAAAGAGAACTTCCTATTCCTGCTTTCGAAACTCGCACGTGACTGTAGAGTACCCCCGTTTCTTCCTGGGAGATATTTTCTTCCAACCGGATTACCGAGTTCTGTAGCATATATTCTGCTGTACCAGATCCATAAAACGGGGTAGTAAAAGATAACAAAGGCACATTTACAGGTTTTCCGCTAGACAGTCCAGTTGTCGGATCAACATAACTGTAGTTGGTGATAATATCGCCAGAAGGATTAGTTCCGTCTGTTGAACTGATTTTTTTGATTCGTAAACCACCGCCCTGTACTACCGTTCCGGCCGTTGCATCATAATAATCATTGGGTTCATATTCCAACCGGGTACTGCCTCCCGTATACCGTGAATATATCGTGGCGAGCGTACCGGCCATCATGGAAGACTGCGATACCGGCCTTACCGAACCTGGAATGTTATAACTAAATACCCCTGGATTCCCTCCCGGAATATTCCTGTAATGTTCATAGGCCGAACTGGATGGGTTTATGT
>NZ_JBFTRT010000288.1:0-8968 GCF_056399685.1 Pedobacter sp. 01N416 | reverse complement strand
GAATAATGATATAGATGTACATGTTTTAAAGAAAAATAAAGCATATTTGGTGCAACTAACCCAATAAGATGGAAAATCTGGTTTTATATCAGGTTGCTGAAAGAATAGCAACGATAACAATCAATAGACCCGAAAAAAGGAATGCGCTAAACCCTAAACTTATCGCTGAATTAACTTCTGCATTTATAAAAGCATCTGAAGATGACCTGGTAAAAGTGGTAATATTGAATGCAAATGGCGATACTTTTAGTGCTGGTGCCGATTTAGCATATCTTCAGCAATTGCAGCACAATACATTTGAAGAAAATGTGGCTGATTCTAATCATTTAAAAAAACTCTTTACAACGATTTATTATTTACCAAAAGTCGTTATTGCACAGGTAGAAGGTCATGCCATTGCCGGCGGCTGTGGTTTGGCCACGATATGTGATATTGTTTTTGCTACCCCTGAAAGTAATTTTGGGTACACTGAAGTGAAGTGTAAGAGAGAGTGAAGATTTTAAAAAAGGAATCTCTTCATTTTTAAACAAAGAAAAAATTAATTGGTAAAAAACTAAACTGAAATAAAAACATGTTCAAATCAATCAAAACTAGTGTTATAGCTTTAATCTTAGTAAGTACTGCTATAATTGCCCATGCACAAAAGAAAATTGCTGAAGGTACTTTGGTATTTGCAGTAACTGCTAATGGTACAACAACCGATGTTAAAACTAAATTTAATGGGAACTTAACCAAAATAGAAATTGAAAATGGCCCTGCAATGGTTAACATCATTTCAAATACAGCAGATAAAACCGGATTATTATTAATTGACGTTCCGGTAGCTCAAAAACAGTTTGCAGTAAAGGTGAGCAAAGCAGAAACAGAAGCACAAGAAGCATTATTGCCAAAATATTCTGATTATAAAGCAACTGGTGAAAAACAGACAATTGCTGGATTTAGTGCTGAAAAATATACCTACAAAGATGACAAAGGTGGAGCTCATGAATTATGGGCAACAAAAGATGTTGATATTGCTTCAATTACCAATGGTGGTTTCTTTAAAGGTTTAGGTGCACTTCCTGTAAAATATTCGGCAGTAATTAATGGCGTAAATTCAGATCTGGTTCTAAAATCTCTTTCTGAAGTCCTAAAAACGATCGTAAAACCATTATATCAAGAGCATTATTAACACCAGCCGGAAAAAATGATGCTATTACAGTAAGAAGTTTCCAGTTATCGGATGATGGTTCGAAAGCACTAATCTACACCAATAGTAAAAAAGTTTGGCGTTACGATACACGTGGAGATTATTGGTTGGCCGATTTAACTTCCAATAAAATCACTCAAATTGGAAAAGATAGACCAACTTCATCACTAATGTTTGCTAAGTTATCGCCCGATGGCAGTAAGGTTGCTTATGTAAGCAAACATAACCTGTATGTAGAAAATATTGATGGAACTGGTGCAAAAGCCTTAACCACTGATGGTACAGACCGAATGATTAACGGTACTTTCGATTGGGTTTATGAGGAAGAATTTGATTGCCGCGATGGTTTTAGATGGAGTCCGGATGGCAAATCTATTGCTTATTGGCAGCTTGATGCGACGAAGATCAAAAATTTCTTAATGATCAATAATACAGATTCCATTTATCCATATACCATTCCTGTAGAATATCCAAAGGTGGGCGAAAATCCGTCGGCTTGTAAAGTTGGTGTAGTTGATATTGCAACGGCCAAAACGAACTGGTTAAATGTTCCTGGAGATAATATTCAGCACTATATTCCACGTATGCAGTGGGTACCTAACAGTAATGATATTATTTTACAACAGCTTAACCGCCAGCAAAACGAAAGTATAGTATTCGTTTGTAACGCAGGTACAGGATCGGCAAAAGCAGTTTATACCGAAAAAGCTAAAGCCTGGATTGATGCACAGGATGAGTGGAAATGGTTAAATGATAATAAAGAGTTTACCATTGTATCTGAAAAGGACGGTTGGAACCACCTATATAGAATCAGTTTGGATGGAAAAAAAGAAACATTGGTTACGAAAGGCAATTATGATGTGATTGATGTAAAATTGATCGATGTAAAAAATAATATGGTCTATTTTCTGGCGTCACCAATAAATGCCACTCAGAAATATCTATTTAAAACCAAATTAGATGGAAAAGGTAAATTAGAACAGATTACACCTTCGGTTTTACCAGGAACACATAATTACGATATTTCTCCAAATGCTGCTTTTGCCCGCCATTCATATAACAGTTCGCTTGTTGAGCCAATCACAGAGTGGATGAACTTTGCTACAGGGAATCCATTTACAATGGACGGGAGCATTACTACACAATTAGCCAAACAAGCTGCAACTAAAAACAAAGTTGAGTTTTTTAAAGTAACTACTGAAGATGGAATTGAAATGGACGGTTGGATGAAAAAACCTGATAATTTTAATCCAGATAAGAAATACCCGGTAGTATTTTATGTTTATGGGGAGCCTGCTTCAGCTACAGCATTAGATACTTATGGTGCAGGGAGAAACCGTTTATATGCCGGTGATATGGCCAAAGATGGTTATATCTATATTTCAATGGATAATAGAGGTGCACCTCTTCCAAAAGGGAGTACATGGCGCAAAAGTATTTATAAAAACATTGGTGTAATCAATATCCGCGATCAGGCGATGGCCGCTAAAAAACTATTGGCTACTCATGCTTTTATGGATAAAGACCGTGTTGCCGTTTGGGGCTGGAGTGGTGGCGGTTCATCTACTTTAAACCTGATGTTCCAATACCCAGAAATTTATAAAACGGGTATTGCAATTGCAGCAGTTGGTAATCAATTAACCTACGATAATGTTTATCAGGAGCGTTATATGGGCACTCCTTTCCCAAGTAAAGAGGCATATGTTAAGGGTTCTCCGATTACTTATGCTAAAAACTTAAAAGGCAATTTATTGTATATCCACGGTACTGGCGACGATAATGTACATTATCACACCCACAGTATCTCTGAGGGCGAAGGAACTGGCAAACATTTATCCTTAACTTACACTAAGTTTTTAAAAGAAAACTGCCCTCCTGGAGCAAGATAGAAAATTTAAAAGCAGCTTTCGGGCTGCTTTTTTTATGCAATAAACATTTGAATAAGCATAGCCGTTACAATGGCTATTCCAAAGCTTAACAAAGTTCCGATCAATACGTATTCAGTTAATTTAAGGTCGTGTGCTTCTTTTAAATCGCCAAACCGAAATATAGATTTGGCTGCGAGTAAAAAGCCAACAGCTTCGAAATGATTGGTTAAGATAAACAAGAAGATCAGCACTCTTTCCAGTATCCCGATATACTTACCTGCATTTTGTAACGATTGCGGGCTGTCCGGTTGGTTATCTGGAAGCCATTTGGCAATAATTACCCGCATTACAATAGATGTAGGCATTGTTAGAAATAAAGCTCCCGCAATTAAAACCCAGGTTTTGGTTTCATTAAAGAAACTGATGTTTAAACTTCCCTTATAAAAAAAGTGCCACACCACTATTATCGAAGTAAAATGCAGAACCTGATCAACAAAAAACAGTATCCGTGCATTTTTTTTGTTCTGAAAGATCGATTTTAAAGCGTCAATCACGAAATGAAGCGCCCCTATTGACAGTGCTACCTTCCAAACGCCAAAGTTTAAAAAAATAAGGAATATCAAAGCTATGTGGATGGCCACGTGCAAATAGAGCTTTATTGATTTTAATTTTTTCCTTTCTTTATCTTTTACCCAGGCATTTGGCTGTAAAAAGAAATCTCCAATTAAATGGGTTAGGATAAGCTTGATTAAATAGATATCCATT
Source organism: Pedobacter sp. 01N416 (assembly GCF_056399685.1). Lineage (NCBI taxonomy): Bacteria > Pseudomonadati > Bacteroidota > Sphingobacteriia > Sphingobacteriales > Sphingobacteriaceae > Pedobacter > Pedobacter sp. 01N416. The sequence goes on along the minus strand of NZ_JBFTRT010000288.1, from coordinate 5,146 downwards.
ATTTTAAAATCATTTGGTTCAATTTTTTACGGTAAAGCCTGTCCATTTCCATAATTTCGGTATAATGTGCACGCTTTAAAGCTTCGCTTACAGATGATTGCGTTCGGCCCGAAATAGCCGCCAGTTCGCTTTGTAACAGGTTATTGTTCTCTAAGGCAAGTTTTACCATTTCGGCAGCTACAACTCCCCAGCTATCCATTGATATTAGCGAAAGCTTAATTAAGACATTAATTTCCTCATCAAAATCAGCGGAATCAGTTTTAATGGCTAAATTAACCTTAGCCTGTTTTAAACTGTCAAATGCCGCTCCTGAATTTACAAAAGCATCTCCACTGGATTCTGAAAGTTTTTTCCGTTTGTTTTTGATATCTCCAATTCCAATACCCATCCTTACATCTGCAGGTTTATTTACCCTGATAGATGCTTTTAAATAAGCAGCAGCCCTGATGGCATTTTCTGGCTCAACTTCTACCTGAAAACTATCGCCCCGGTAAATCTCCCACTTATTATTCTGATCGGAAACTATTTTTAAAGCGGTTTTTAAGCTTAATAACCAGCTATCTTTAATCTTCCTTGAGCCTACAATATCACCTGTTATAATGCAAATCATACTACAATATCGAACTTATTATTCATATTTCAAAACTAATATCGGGTATTTAGCCGATATTTCTATTTATCGGGTAATTAGCCGATATTTTAAATTATCGGGCATTTAGCCGATATTTACCTAAAACTAAACAATAAATTTATTGTTTAGTAGCTATGGCATTAATAGAATTTACCAAAAGAGGAATCTACTGTAAGCAAGGCGATTTTTATATAGACCCCTGGTGGCCTGTAGATTATGCAGTTACAACGCATGGACATAGCGATCATGTGCGTTTTGGAAATAAATACTATCTCTGCCATACCTTAACCAAGCCTATCATCAAACGCAGGATCAGCGAAGATTTGAACGTAGAAACATTGGAATATGGAGAAAGCATTATCCGCAATGGGGTGAATATTTCATTTTTTCCTGCTGGACATATTATCGGATCTGCGCAGGTACGTTTAGCTTATAAAGGTGAAATTTGTGTAATCTCTGGTGATTATAAAATTGAAGATGATGGTATTACCACACCCTTCGAACCTGTAAAGTGCCATTCTTTTGTTTCCGAGAGTACTTTTGGTTTACCTGTTTACAAATGGCAAAAGCAGGAAGTTGTTTTTAATGGCATTAAGAATTGGGTAAGCGATAATATTATACAGCAAAAAACAAGTGTATTAATTGCCTATAGCTTGGGTAAAGCACAACGTTTAATTAAAAATTTGGCTGGTGATACTCCTATTTATGTACATAACAGTATTGCTAATCTGAATGAAGTGATTATTGATGCAGGCGTAAAGCTTCCAAAAACCATCAGAATTACTCCTGAAACCACTAAAGATGAATTGCAGAAAGGTATTGTAATTGTGCCACCTGCCATGAGGGATAGCCGCTGGATCAAAAATTTAGCCCACCCGGTAACAGGTATTTGCTCTGGTTGGATGCAGGTGCGGGCACATCGCCGTTGGCAAAGTGCTGATGCCGGCTTTGCGTTGAGTGATCATGCCGATTGGCCCGGCTTAATGGAAGCTATTACTGCAACCGGAGCGGAAAAAGTATATGTTACGCATGGTTTTACGGCTGCATTTAGTCGGTTTTTAAATGATGCGGGCATAGAAGCCGCTGAAGTGTTAACCAAATTTGGGCAAGAAGATGATGATGAAAATAAAGTAGATCTGGTTGATCAAAACGAAAATAAATAAGAATGAAACGTTTTGCCCAATTGATCCAACAGCTCGAACTGAGCAATAAAACCAACGATAAAATCGCGGCATTGGTTAATTATTTTAACCATGCCGATGATAAAGACAAGGTGTGGGTTATCGCATTGTTTACAGGTAAAAAACCTAAAAGACCAATTAAATCAGCACTGCTTAAATACTGGGCCATAAACATTACTGAAACGCCAGAATGGTTATTTGCCGAAAGTTATGCCAATGTTGGCGATTTAAGCGAAACCATCGCCCTGTTATTGCCGCCTGCCGAAAACACCTCAGATTTTCAATTGCATAAATGGGTTGAAGATTTACACGATCTGGAAGGTAAAGACGATGAAACTAAAAAAGAATTTATTCTGAGCGCATGGAATAAACTAGAAACACAGGAACGTTTTATTTTTAACAAATTGATTTCTGGAAATTTCAGGATTGGTGTTTCCAATAAAATGCTGGTGAATGCGCTGGCTAAACAAAGCAGTTTAGATAGCGCCCAGATTATGCATAGCATAATGGGAAAATGGAATCCTTATGAAATTACTTTTCACGAACTGATAAATGGTATCCATGTAAATACCGATAATTCCTGGCCTTACCCCTTTTGCCTCGCCTATGCCTTAGAGCAAGAACCAGAGAAATTGGGTGATATTTCTGAATGGCAGGCCGAATGGAAATGGGACGGCATCCGCGGGCAGATTGTAAAACGGAATGGAGAACTCTTTATCTGGAGCCGTGGCGAAGAACTGGTTACAGAACAGTTCCCCGAATTGCATTTTATGATCGACGTTTTGCCTGATGGTGTGGTTTTAGATGGCGAAATACTGGCTGTACAAGATAAACAGGTTTTATCATTCAGTACGCTGCAACAACGTTTAAACCGCAAAACGATTAGTAAAAAACAATTGGAAGATGCACCCATTGGCTTTTTTGTTTATGATATTTTAGAATATGAAGCCAAGGATTTTAGAGAAGAACCTTTAAGTATAAGACGAAAAACACTCGAGAGGTTGATTGGTGGTTTAGCTGAAAGTCCGGTGATGATCTCTCCGGTAATCAATTGCCATTCGTGGGAAGAATTAGCCAAATTAAGACAAACATCCCGATCGATTAACAGCGAGGGAATTATGTTGAAGAAGTTGACCTCTCATTATCATAGTGGACGAAAAAGGGGCGATTGGTGGAAATGGAAAATCAATCCCTACACGGTTGATGCGGTAATGATTTATGCGCAAAAAGGAAGTGGCAGAAGGGCTAATTTCTTTACCGATTATACCTTTGCTGTTCGTGATGGCGAAAATTTAGTCACGATTGCAAAAGCCTATTCGGGTTTAACAGATAAAGAAATTAAAGAAGTGAATGCCTTTGTAACCCGTAATGCAATTGAGAAATTTGGCCCGGTACGTACCGTAAAACCTGAACTGGTTTTCGAAATTGCATTTGAGGGAATTGCTGAAAGTAAACGGCATAAAGCAGGTTTAGCGTTGCGTTTTCCACGTATATTGCGGTGGCGAAAAGATAAAAAGGCTGATGAAATTAATACTTTGGAAGATTTGAGACAGTTGTTAGCTTCAACTTTGTAGAAATTAAAACAATGATGCACGCACAAAACAATAGAAAGATTTTGAACCATAATTATTAGGAAAGCAGGTTCAGTGCATATCGGAACTGAAAGGTTACCGCACGATTTTAAACCCGACAGCAGCGATACCCTTTTTTGTTATGGATAAATTAACATTTAACGGTAATTACAAAAAAGGTAAAGCGAATGGCGGGACTGCTCTAACCGAAGCATTACTGTTATTCCTTTTCAAGAAATAATTAGAAAACCCATCAAAAGCAGCGATATTTAAGCATGGACCAAACCAAAACCAAAGGTTATAAAAAGATAAAAGCCTGGCTAAAGACCAATAAACGCAAGCCTTTTCAGTTTCAGGAAGATGCCTGGCAGTATTATTTGGATGGTTACAGCGGTTTGGTAAATGCGCCTACAGGTTTCGGAAAAACATTTTCTTTATTTTTAGCAGTAGTGATTGAGGCCTTAAATGCAACTGAAGCCAACAATAAAAAAGCGAAAGACCGTTTACAGTTAATCTGGATTACCCCACTCCGCTCCCTGGCGAAAGATATTGCAAGGGCCATGCGCGAAACCTTATTGGAGCTGGAATTGGATTGGCATGTGGGAGTGCGTAATGGCGATACTTCTCAGGCAGAGAAATTACAGCAGAAAAAATCGATGCCCGAAATTTTGTTGATTACGCCAGAAAGCCTGCACTTGTTACTGGCGCAAAAAGGCGCTTCAACTTTGTTCAAAAATCTTAAATGTATTGTTGCTGATGAATGGCATGAGCTTTTAGGAAGTAAACGAGGCGTATTGGTGGAGTTGGCCGTATCGCGGATTAAGGGTTTACAAAAGTTAGATAAAAACCAGTTTTTAAGAATTTGGGGGATTTCTGCCACTATTGGTAATATTGAAGAGGCGTTAGATGTACTCGAGCCCAATATGGAGGTCAAACGGATTATTGTTAAAGCCGATTTAGAAAAGAAAATCCTGATCAAATCAATTTTACCCGATGATATCGAAACATTGCCTTGGGCTGGGCACTTGGGTTTAAAGCTAGCCTACAAGCTTTTACCGATTATTGAGAAAAGTAAAACCACTTTAATTTTTATCAATACCCGCGGACAATCGGAAATGTGGTATCAGCATTTGTTGAATATCGAACCCGAACTGGCCGGGAGGATTGCCATACACCATGGATCGATAGATTTTGAACTTCGTAACTGGATTGAAGACGCCTTACATACCGGACAGCTTAAAGCTGTTATTGCTACTTCATCGTTAGATTTGGGTGTAGATTTTAAACCTGTTGATACGGTTGTTCAAGTGGGCTCGCCAAAGGGTGTTGCCCGGTTTTTGCAAAGGGCAGGCCGCTCGGGCCACTCCCCTCACGAAACCTCTAAAATATATTTTTTACCTACCAATGCATTAGAACTGGTAGAAGCTGCAGCGATTAAAGAAGCAGCCAAAACAAATAATATAGAGAGCCGTGAGCCCTTTATTATGGTATTTGACACCTTGGTTCAGTATTTGGTTACACTGGCCATAGGCGATGGATTTGATGATAAAATCATTTATGAGGAAATTAAGAACACCCATGCTTTTAAGCTTATCCTTCCTGAAGAATGGACCTGGGTAATGCAATTTATCACCTCAGGAGGAGACAGTTTAAGTGCCTACACCGAATTTAAGAAAGTGGTTAAGGACGAAGATGGGCTTTGGAAAGTAAAGAGCAGACAATTGGCGATGCGACACCGCTTGCATATTGGAACAATTGTAAGT